>CAZZJE010000006.1:0-25878 GCA_964654295.1 uncultured bacterium
ACACCTTATTTGTCATTTAAATAATCGTTAAACATCCTAATAGCTCCTAGGCTTTGTTTTAGCTATATCTCTAGCGCTGATATTTGTAAAGTGTGTAATGTGACAATGGCAGAAAATAAAACTTGCCAACTTAGTTGTTGAGTTTCAAAATAATTTTTTTGCTTTTCTTAACCCAAGAAATCTGATGACAAAAAAACTATTTTTTTCAGTTCTAAGCATTTGTATCACTCTTTCCAGCTTCGTCTATGGTGGAGGCATTATCCTATATGAGGTTGGAACTCCAGATATAGGTTTAGCAGCAGCTGGGTGGTCTGCAAAGGCAGAAGACGCAGGTACGGTTTTTACCAATCCCGCGGGGATGACTAGATTTGATCGCCCTCAGTTTCTTTTCGGAGTTCAGCCGATAAATTTAAATGTTAAGTTTCATCCAAACAGACAAACAACTGTTCCAGGAAGAAAAGGAGATGCGAGCGGCTGGCTACCAGCTGGAGGTGGGTATCTTGTTTACCCTGTATCCGATCGATTCAGCATTGGAGCTGCCACCCTTGGCTATTTTGGTTCTGCCCTCGATTACGGAAGCCGTTGGGTTGGACGATACTATGTCAATCGAACAGCATGCCAAGGTTTTTCTTTTGTTCCCGGCGCCGCATTTAAGGTTACAGATTGTCTCTCCATCGGAGCTTGCGCTAATATTATGTATGCGATCAACAGAAGCCATGCGCAAATCAATGATGTGTTCGATCCAGGTTATACCAATGCAAGAGTCAGAGCCATAGGCAATCATTGGGCTGTAGGAGCTATTTTAGGAGTTCTTTTTGAGCCTGATGAGCGAACCCGCTTTGGTGTGACATATGTTTCTGAAGTGAAGCAAAAGTTCAATATTCGGCCCGAGTTCCTTGGCCTTGGACCTGTGTTGCATGAAATTTTGGATCTATCAGGAGTTTTAAACAGCAAAGTTAAAATTGAATGCAACGTGCCTAATTGGGTAATGGCCAGTGCATATAGACGCATCACCCCTTCAATAGCCATTATGGGAAATGTAGGCTGGCAACAATGGTCCAGGTTTGCCTGGGCGCAGGTTGAGCTGCTCGATACTAAATCAATCACAATCACTCCTAAATATAGCGATACCTGGCATGCTGCAATGGGAATAGAATATTGCTGGGATTTTTCTAAAGCAACGTGTGGAATTGCCTATGACTCTTCCATGGTTTCTAATAAAAACCGAACTCCCAGCTTGCCTATCGGTAAGCAATGGAGGCTTGGACTTGGCTATCAGTTTTCTGTCCTAAATTGTATGCAAATTTGTGCTGCCTACGAATTAAGCTGGTCAGGCGATCTTAAAATGTTTCAAGATAGAGGACCATTGGCAGGTACGATTGCCGGCAAATATAAGAATCTTTTTGCACAGTTTATGCAAATATCAATCATAAAGGATTATTGAGAAGAAAGTGAATTCACTAAATCTTTTAGGGGGAATCCAAATCTTCGATTATTAGCAACCTTAGTTGCTTAAAATTGGTAAAGAAGCGTCTCTATCAGACTAAACGATAGTCACAAGATCCGAATAGTTTTTTAACGTTTCATCAGCTGTTAAAAAGATAAGCGGTTCTGTAATAGCCTGAGCAAGTAATATCCGATCAAATGGATCACGATGAAGGTCTAAAAGACGATCAACAGCGGCCGCATGCTCAACAGTTATAGGTAATTCGGAAAATCCACTGGCTGGTATAGCCTTTACTAAATCATCAATCTTAACGTCCAATTTACCAAGACGTGCTTTAATTGTTGCTTCCCAAATAGAAGCACTAGAGACATAGACCTCTATGGCGTTTTGGATCATGAGAAGAGATTCTTTGGATAGCTTTCGATCTGATTTGACATACCAAAGAAAAACATGGGTGTCTAAAAGTATTCTCATCAATGGCCTTCAAAAGAATTGAGAATATCTTCGGGTAAAGGGGCATCAAAATCTTCAGCAATTTTGATTTTGCCTTTGAGTACGCCTGCTCTACGTTTTGTCTTTTCTTTATAAATAGGAGTCAACTTTGCAACGGGTTTTCCAGCTTTGGCAATGATCGTTTCTGCCCCATTGATTGCGGATTCAATCAGTTTAGAAAAGTGTGTTTTGGCTTCATGAACATTAACGATATGCATATTCAACCCCTAATGTGGACTAAGCTTAGTCTAGTCTATTTAAATAATTTATGCAAGGTTCGATTAACATTAACTTTTAAAAGAGCTAAAACTAAGCATTTTACCATGTGAATGGTTGAGCATCCAACCTTTTGACTACCACATAAACGCGCTACACGCTACACTAAGGGATAAATATCACATTTTAAGTCTTTTGCTGTTCATTAAGGAGATTTCAGTGCATTTTTCCCCTTTGCTATGGCTGGTTAGTTGCTGCCTGCTGGTTGGACAACTCTTTGCGGACACAGATTCCACCTGTCAAGCCTCTCGTTCCCATATTGTCCTGGTTAGTGTGGCACCGCATGTTGATCTTATCCAGCGCATTGCCGGCGATACTTTAGCTGTTGAGCTTTTAGTCCCTGCTGGAGTGAGCATGCACACCTATGAGCCGAATCCTAAACAGGTTTTAAAAGTAGCTAAAGCAGATCTCTGGTTTGGAATAGGGGAGACATTTGAATCAAAACTGTTGCAAGCCCTGCAGACACAAAATCGATGCTTGCAGTTTGTCGATTTGAGAAACGGTGTCGATCTGATCTATTGTGACCCACGCTCCTCATATGGCCATTGCCACTGCTGTCAAAAAAATGGTGCAGATCTCCATATCTGGCTAAGTCCTAAACAGATGAAAGCGCAAGCAATTGCGATTGCCCAGGCACTCCAGTCTAAATATCCGGAACATGCCAAGCTCTATCAGAAAAATTTAGATCAGCTGCTTCAAGACTTAGATCAACTCGATCGGGAGTTGACAGTTCTCTTTGCACAAGCTCCCTCTCGTACCTTTATGGTTGCACATGCGGCCTACGCCTACTTGGCCAGAGACTATAATCTAAAACAAATTCCGATTGAGTATGAAGGACGAGACCCCTCTCCTAGACAGCTGACCGAATTGCTGCAGCAAGCGCGTCAGGCTGGTGTGACCATTATCTTTACCCAGCCTCAATATGGAGATAAGGCCGCTAAGTTAATCGCTGAATCGATAGGCGCGCGTCTGGTCTCTTTGGATCCCTATAATCCCGACTATTTTGCAAGCATGCGTCGAATTGGTCAGGCTATTTCTGGAAAGGCACCATGAGCCCTAAGCCCTCTTCAGATCTAGCTGTTCGGGTGCATGATCTTTCGTTCAGTTACCGCTACAATCCCTTATTTAAACATCTCTCTTTTCGAATTAAAGAGGGAGAGTTTATCGGGATTATTGGGCCAAACGGCGGAGGAAAGACCACCTTAATGCGGTTGATGATGGGATTTTTGCAGCCCACGCATGGAGAGATCTTTCTTTTTGGAAAATTGCCTGTCGAGCAGCGCAGCCTATTTGCTTATGTCCCTCAAAATATCCGATTCGACCGTCAGTTCCCCTTGTCTCTTCTAGACCTTGTGTTAATGGGCCGTATTCGGCATCTCTCCTGGTGGGGGCGCTACTCTGCCTCTGATAAGCAGGCAGCAGAGCAGGCGATGAGGCGTCTTGGAATCTGGCAGCTGCGTGAAAATGCCGTAGGCACCCTGTCGGGTGGAGAGCTGCAGAGAGGTCTTATTGCCCGTGCGCTGGTCTCCTCTCCAAAAATTCTATTTTTAGATGAGCCAACGGCCAATGTGGATGTAAAAGCAGAGGCGGAAATCTATGCTTTATTGAGAGAATTGAAAGGGGAAATCACCATTTTAATGGTCACACATGACCTTAGAACTGTTGTCGAACATGTCGACCGAATCTTATGTGTGCAAGGTGGCGTCGTCAGTATGCTGCCTCAAGAGGTGTGTGCGCACTTTGCTGTCGGACTCTACCATACTCCGCTTGTGACTTTAGGTGATCAGGAGAAAAGAGAGCCATGATTGCATTTTTTGAAGCTATTCGAGACAACCCCTTGCTCTTATCCGCTTTGATTGCCGGACTAGCCGCTTCTGTCGTTAGTGGAATTGTAGGCTCTTATGTCGTTGTCAAACGGATTACATTTATTAGTGGAAGTATCTCTCACTCGATCTTAGGTGGAATCGGGCTCTTTTTGTGGCTGGAGAGAAGCCATGGAGTCGAATGGGCCACGCCTCTGTATGGAGCCCTCTTTGCTGCGATTCTTTCAGCTCTATTACTGGGCTGGATTCATCTCTACTATCGTCAGAGAGAAGATTCGGTTATCGCTGCTGTCTGGTCGATTGGAATGGCTGTCGGGGTGCTTTTTATTTCACAGACACCAGGATTTAATGTCGAACTGACTAATTTTTTAATTGGAAACATTTTGTGGGTGACGCCAAGTGATCTGCATCTGCTTTTAGGCTTAGATGCTCTGGTGTTCATACTCGTTCTATTCTTGCATAAACGTCTACTTCTCCTTTGTTTTGATGAAGATCAAGCGGCCCTGCAAGGTGTCTCCGTGCCGCGCTACTACCTACTGCTCCTCATCTTAACAGCTGTTTCCATCGTTCTCTTGTTCCAAGTTGTCGGGGTGATCCTTGTCATGACGATGCTGACCATTCCGGCAGCGATCGCAAACTTGTGGACGGTTCGCCTGTCACATATGATGGCCATAGCCGTCGCTTTAGGCGCTCTGTTTGCTTTTTCTGGAACGGCGGCTGCCTATCAACTTGATTGGCCCTTAGGCGCCACAATCGCTCTAATTGCCGGGATTGCTTACATCGTCGCCTTAATGGCGTCGCAACTTGCTGGGTTGCTGTTTAGAAAAGATTAGGAGCAAGAGCTGCTTTAGAAGTGTATTTGATTAACGCTTCTAGCTTTATAGAACTAGACGAGGGAGAATTGCTGAAAAAAGAGAGGAGTTGAAATTAATAAAAAAGCCCTGAGGATTGAATAACCCTCAAGGCATTGCGGAAAGAGAGGGATTTGAACCCTCGATACCCTTAGGGGGTATGCGTCCTTAGCAGGGACGTGCTTTCGGCCACTCAGCCATCTTTCCATGGGCAACAGTTTAGCAGGCGGGATAATTCCTAGAAACTAGAAAATACAGATTCTCTCAGCTCTTTCCAATTTGGCTGGATGAAGGTCTTCTTGGACTTTGATGCAGCTTTTCTCCATCAAAAAACGCGCCGCTCTCCTGCGCCTCCCTCATCGACTCCAGGCCATAATAGTGGTCATCTTCATGGACCGGACGGCTGATTAAGCGTTCTTGACGGCGGCCTGTCAAATACCAAAAGAGCCATTGAATGCCTACAACCACACGATTTCGGAAAGAGATTAGATAGAGAATATGAATAAAACACCAAGCTAACCAAGCGGTAAATCCAGAGATCTGCAACTTGCCCATCTGAGCAATCGCTTTAGCCTTTCCAATCGTCGCCATGGTGCCTTTATCGAAATATTTAAAGGGCTTGCGCTTATCAACGGGTACCCCCTGACGAATGATCTTGGCAACATAGCGACCCTCCTGGATGGCAACAGGCGCAATACCTGGTAGGGGAACATCCTTGCGGTCTTTTACATGCGCGGCATCACCGACGACAAAGATTTCAGGATGACCTGGAATCGAGAGGTCTGGATTGACAATCGCACGTCCTTGGCGATCGAGCGGAGTGTCGAGCGTTTTTAAGAGGGGCGAGGCTTGGTTGCCTGCAGCCCAAATGACATTGATGCTCTCAATATGCCTACCATCGCTTAAAGTGACGCCATGCTCATCAATTCCTGTTACGAAGACATTTGTGATCACTTTGACGCCCATCTTCTCCAGATCCCTTCGTGCAATGTCACATAAGCGCTCAGGATAGCTTCCAAGTACATGATCTGTCCCTTCGATCAGATAGATCTCGGATAGTTCGGGCTTGATCTTCCTAAAATTTTTAAACATCGTTTTACGAGCGATCTCAGCAATAGATCCGGCCATCTCAACCCCTGTTGGACCTCCACCAATAATCACAAAGCGTAAATAATTCGTGGCAGTAGAAAGGCTTTCGCAGCGTTCGGCTCTTTCAAATGCTAATAAAATACGCTCACGGATCAGCATCGCATCGTTAATAGACTTCAATCCAGGCGCCAACTCTTCCCACTGATCATTTCCGAAATAGGAGTGGCGCGCTCCAACCGCCACAATGAGATAGTCGTAAGGGTAAATTTCACCATTACAAGCGATAATCTGATGTTTCTCTTTTTCAATCCGTTCAATATTGGCCATGATCACAGAGGTGTTCTCTTGATCTCGCAAAATCTCTCGAATGGGAGCGGCAATATTACCGGCAGAGAGAGCAGCCGTCGCGACTTGGTAGAGAAGGGGTTGAAAGACGTGATGATTAGTTTTGTCGATCACAAGCACTTCCATCTCATCTTTTCCTAGCAGCTTGGCAGCATTTAAACCTGCGAAGCCGCCTCCAATAATCACCACTTTTTTGTATGCCATATATCCTCAAACAGCTAAAAGATCCCTTCTTAATTATAGGAAGAGATCCGCTTTTTCGTCGACTTTCGCCTAATCTTACGGTATGCTAATAGCTGATTTTAAAGACAATCGATCTTTTAGGGGCGATCATGGCCGAAGAGTTAAAAGTACGTATTCCACCCAATTCCAAAGAGTCAGAGATGATGGTATTGGGATGCATGCTCACCAGCATCAACGCTTTAAATGTGGCAGCTGATGCACTGGATGACAACGACTTTTATTATTCGGAACATAAAATCATCTTTCGCATCTTAAAAGAGGCCTATAAGCAAGACCGCCCAGCAGATATCCATCTAGTCTGTGAAGAGCTTAGGCGGCTTGAAAAGCTGCAGGCTGTAGGAGGAGCAGGCTATGTGACGACGCTGGCTCAATATGCCGGAACATCGGCCTATATTGAAGAGTATGTTCAGATTGTCCGAGATAAATCTATCCTGCGTAGCATGATTCATGCCGCTCAGCTTGTCGAAAAAAATGCTTTAGATGAACCACAAGAGGTCTTTAATAGTCTTGATGAAGCCCAACAGCTCTTCTACCGCATTAGCCAATCAGCTCAAATGCAGACCGGCCGGCTTCTGGAAGAGATCTTCTCTGGAACAAAGTCAGAGTCAGGGCAGCCCTATCTTAAAGAGTTAGAAGAGCGTCAAGAGCGCTACCGTCAGCGCGGCCCTGAAGATAGTGGAATCACGGGGATTCCGACACATTTCCATGATCTCGATAAGATGCTCAATGGATTGAATAACTCCAACTTAACCATTTTAGCCGCACGCCCAGCCATGGGTAAAACAGCTTTTGCGATTAACATCGCAGAAAATATCTGCTTTCGAAACAACATTCCCGTTGGCATCTTTTCATTAGAAATGAGTGCTGAGCAGCTCGTACATCGTATTGTCTGTTCGCAATCGGAAGTCGAATCGGAAAAGATTAAAACGGGATCACTCAGTGGTTTAGAGTTTCAACGTGTTGTGGCAAGCGTCCATGAGATGCAGCGCCATACGATGATCATCGATGATCAGCCAGGGCTCAAAATTACAGATCTGCGCGCTCGAGCCAGACGGATGAAGGAGAGTCATAATATCGGCCTGCTTATCATTGACTACTTGCAGCTGTTAAGTGGAAGTGGAACAAACCGTAACCAAGAAAACAGACAAAATGAGATCTCTGAGATTTCAAGGATGTTAAAAAACCTGGCCAGAGAGCTCAATATTCCGATTATCTGCCTTTCGCAGCTCTCTCGAAAAGTTGAAGAGCGGCCTGGACATCGTCCTCAGATGAGTGACTTACGTGAAAGCGGAAGTATCGAGCAAGATGCCGATATCATCATGTTTCTCTTGCGACGCGAATATTATGATCCTATGGATAAACCCGGACTGGCTGAGCTCATTGTCGCCAAAAACCGCCACGGCGGCGTTGGGATTGTCCAAATGACTTATCGTAAAGAGATTGTCAAATTTGCTAACTATACTCCGCTACGGCAAGACATCGACCCTAATGATGTTCCCCAGGCCTTTGCTCAGTTTTCGCCGACTTGATGCTCCTCGCGCCTGTCTTTTTTTTCGTGCCCGTGTGCGTGCTCGAATAAAATAAATAAATCCGAATTACTGTCTTTTCTCACCCTGTCTTCTTTTTCGTGCCCGTGTGCGTGCCCGTGCCCCTGCCCGAATAAAATAAATAAATCCGAATTACTGTCTTTTCCACCCTGTCTTCTTTTTCGTGCCCGTGTGCGTGCCTGAATAAATTGTAAAAACGAAGAAATTTGATTTTATTTGTTTTATTCGGGCAGGGGCACGGGCACGCACACGGGCACGAGGAGGCAGGGCAAGAGGAGGACGGGTAATAGGTAGAGCCTTAAAAAATACGGCAGCGGTCATGCGCACTATATTCGCTGCGGATACGTTCTAAAAGCTCATCGTTGAGCTGCTGCGGTGTAATCCCCCAGATCTTTTCGCTATATTCATGGATCGAGCGATCTGTAGAAAACATTCCCATAGCAGCAATATTATGCAGGGCATACTCAGCCCATAAGCTTGGCTGAAGATAAAGCTCTTCAACCTTCTTTTGGGTGTCATAGTAGCTCTGTAAATCCCTCAGAGTAAAGTAACGATCAGGCGAACCACCATAGTGGCCCTCTATCAGCTTATGATAGAGATCGCTAAAGGCATAATGTTCATCATCAGTCAGTGCAAAGGTTCGATTTCTTAACGTGTCGACAGCATCATGGATGCCTTGATCTTTTTCATAGATCTCTCTCGGATTATAGCTTCCCTTCTCCTTCATCTGGTTGATCTCTTCGGCACTGCAGCCAAAGGCAAAAGGCCACCATTTTAAAGTGACGGCCTCTTTCATTTCGATGTTGGCGCCATCGTCTGTACCAATTGTCAGAGCACCATTCATGGCAAATTTCATGTTTCCAGTACCAGATGCCTCCATCCCTGATGTTGAAATCTGCTCAGAGAGGTCAGCTGCCGGGATCAATAATTCCGCTTTGGAAACGTTATAATTTTCAACATAGATGAGACGTAGGATTCCTTGAACAGCTGGGTCGCGATTGATCTTGCGTGCCACGCAATAGATAAAACGAATAATTTCTTTAGCCGTGTCATAACCAGCTGCTGCCTTACCCCCAATGATAATTGTTCGTTTGATGCGGTTGTGATTGGGATTAGAAATGATCTCTTGATAAAGCATAATCACATGCAAAATATTTAACATCTGACGCTTATACTCGTGGATCCTCTTAATCTGAACATCAAAAAGCGAATGAATATCTAAAATAGGCGTTGGGGAGACAATCTCTCCTTGGTTGTTGCGCAGCTTATTCTCCTGATAAAGCATTTCAACCAGGTGCTGCTTGTTTTTACGTTTGATAGTCATAAACTCTTGCTGACTCTCCGGCTGGCTAGCAAACTCAGCCAAGCGAGCAATCTGCGAAAAATCAGTAATCCAGCCATCGCCAATGCGCTTGGTGATAAAGTTTGATAAGTCAGGATTACAATCTAGTAGCCATCGACGCTGTGTTACGCCATTTGTCACATTGAAGAAGCGGTTGGGATAGAGCTCATAAAAGTCTTTAAAAACGATGTTTTTAAGGATCTCGCTATGCAAAGCGGCGACACCATTGACGCTATGAGAACCATAGATCGCCAAATTAGCCATGCGCACTTGACCCTTTTCCAAAATGGAGAGGCGTCTGACCTTCTCTTCATCATTTGGATAGCGCTGTCTAATTTCATTGCAAAACTCTTGATTCAGCCGCTCGATAATACGAGATTGGCGAGGAAGGAGATATGAAAAGAGCCTTTGATCCCACTGCTCAAGAGCCTCGCTTAAAATTGTATGGTTTGTATAGCCAGTACAAGTACGAGTGATGTCTACAGCCATGCCCCATGGCAAATCATAGTGCTTTGTCAGGATGCGGATAAGCTCGGGGATAACGAGGGTTGGATGAGTGTCATTAATCTGAATGCGGACTTTGTCAGCAAATGCTCTAAAATTGTTATGGCTGCTTAAGTATTGATGGATGATATCTTGCAGAGTTGCGGAGACTAGTAAAAACTCCTGCTTCAGTCGGATGCGTTTACCCGCTTCATGATGATCATTTGGATATAAGACATCGGTTAGTAAAGTGTTTTCTGCGGCTTGATCTAGGCGGCCTGCATTATACTGTTGCAACTGAAAATTTCGTGGCGACTCCTTCGTTGTCCATAGGCGCAATGTCAAAACAGAAAACTTGATGTCTTTTGCGTAGCCAACAATAGGTAGGTCGTATGGAAGCGCCCAAACCTCTTCATAATTGACTAAGTTTAAAATTTCGTCGCCATGCAGATTGGTTGAAGGAATTGGCTCTCCACAAAACTTAACGATATTCTTTCTTAGATCCCGACGAAACTCCCAAGGATTTTCATTAAGGAGCCAACAATCTGGCGCCTCTATTTGAACGCCATCCCAAAGCTGCTGTTCAAAGATTCCATATTGGTAACGTAAACCATAAGCAACAGCTGGATAGTGATGAGTAGCTAACGAGTCTAAAAAGCAGGAAGCGAGCCTACCTAAACCTCCATTTCCTAAACCAGGGTCAGGCTCACAACGGACAATGTCAGATAGGTTTCGATTTAACTTACGCAATGCTGCCTGCACAATCTCTTGAGTTTGCAGATTTGTGATATTGTTTGTGAAAATTCTTCCTGGCAGATATTCCATCGAAAGATAGTACAAAGTACGGCAATCATTCTTTTTATTAGTCAAAGCCGTTGCCTGCCAATTGATCATGATCTCTTCTCGCAAAGCCAGCGAAAAGGCACGATAGAGTTCATCTGCATTGGCATCTTCAGATGTACGGCCCATCGTTGTGATCAAATAGTGCAATGTCTTTGCTGCTAACTTATCTGCTTGAAAATCTAATTCTTCTCGAGTTGTCGCTTGCATGCCACTCTCCTCTGCTTCTCTCCATTATGTTATAAAATTTGTTTTTTAAAAAGAGAATCCTCCTCGTGAAAAGATTGGTTGAAATCTCAATTTGCATTACATTCGTTCACGTTTAACCTAACATTGGGAGGAGAGATGGTTGCTCAGTCTAAACCAAGCGGGATGTGGGGGTTTAAATTTTTTGCAGCTTCCATTTTCTGCCTCTTTATGAGTGTGCTTGTTTACGTCTCTTTTGTCACTCTGTCGCGGCAGTCGGGTTCGACGCGCATGGATATGGGGCAGGTACAGAAACTTCGTTACGTTGTCGCTTCTGATGAGAGCTCCAAGCCATGACGCTGCTACTTGCAATGCTACCTTTCTACCTCTTTGGAAATTTGCATTGCTTGGGGATGTGTGGTCCGCTTGTGATGATGCTCGGTCGTCATCACTATCGACTCTACTATTTTGCTGGAAGAATTTTTGCCTTTGCTGTTGCGGCGATGCTTGCAGGAGGATTAGGGACACTGCTCTCTCTCTTCTTGCGCACCTACCATCTCCCAGCTCTACTAAGTATGGTTTGTGGGTTTTTTTTGATTCTTTTAGGTATTTATGAAGGATGTGGATGGAGTTACCCAGGTCAACGCTACTGGGGAAAGCGTGTGGGACGATGGAGTGCTTCGCTCTCTCTTCTGCTTTTGAAAGACCATCCCTGGTCAACCTTTCTATTTGGATTAGCGACTCCTCTTTTGCCTTGCGGCCAGACTCTTCTCTTGCTTTCAGCCTGTGCGATGTCGGCAAGTCCCTGGGTGGGGCTGCTGAATGGGGCTGCCTTTGCTATCTTGACTTCGCCCTCGCTATTTTTAGCCATGCATGCCTATCGCCTCTTTAACGGAGTAGCAAAATATTATCGTCCCGCTGTCGCTCTTTCTGCTCTGCTAGTCGGTTCTCTTGCAATTGCTCGGGGAATGGCAGAGCTGGATTGGATTCCTCATCTTATCCTCAACCCCGATTCATCTCCCCACTATCACCTAGTCCTTTACTAACTTTAGATGATTAATTACTCTCCCGTTCATCCATGGTGGGTGAAAGGCCATATTTCATTTTCTCTCACTTGAACATCTAAAAATAAAGAGATTGGGCATTTGATCGAGTTCACACTTTAGAGTTTCCACTACTTTTGATAGAGTAGGTTTTTTATGTCTGGAATGTATAAATTGGAGCAGAGAATGGTGCGAGAGCCGATTGGCCTATATATCTTTCGTTATATCTTAGGTTTTGGTTTGTTTGCTTTTATGGCCATGCTCTACTGGTCCTCTCTCCTCTTAGAAAAAGATATGCAGATTTTGCGTTCCGATATGAGTCAGCTTAAAAATGAGCTGCATGCTCAACGAGAAGATTTTAAGCGTGCAAAAATTGACTCAAAGAAACAGCGTAGCGAATCAGCCCCTTCTCAATCTAATGCCTCTGCTTCCTCTTCTTCATCCACTCCTATCACAGCAAGGGCAGCCGATGGAGCACAGCGGCCTCACATTGATAGCTCTTTGCCTAATCTGCTGAGCGAAGATGTCTTTTATCAAAAGACCCTACCGGAGATCCTGGGCGAGGATTTTAAACCTCAAGGAACCTTTCGCGTTGCGACCCTTGGACGTCCTAATAATCTTCATCCCTTTTCAAACTGGGTTGATATTAGCCGCTGGAGAGATCTCTGTCTTGGAAACGTTGGCAGACTCCATACCGGTATCTTTGAGCGCTATGCCCCCGATCTAGCAATAAAAGTCGAAGAGCGAAAAAATCCAAAAACGGGCGTTGTCGAATATTGGGTGCACCTACGTGACGATGTCTATTGGCAACCTCTAGAGCAGCGCTTCTTTCCAAGCGACCTGCATCTAGCTCCCTGGTTTTTAAAGAAACATCGTGTGACGGCCTGCGATTTTAAGTTTTTCTATGATGCCATGATGAATCCCTATAACGGAGAAAAGGGTGCCGTTGCTCTGCAAACCTATTACCGAGATATTGAGGAGATTGAAGTCATCGACGATTGGACTTTTGTCGTTCGATGGAAGCCACATGAAGTAAAAGATGAAAATGGAAAGAGTGTTCCTCGGTTAAAATATAGCTCTCGCATGTTAACCTATGGACTAACTCCTCTGCCATGCTTTGTTTACCAATATTTTGCGGATGGAACTAAAATTTTAGAGGAAGATAGCGATCCAAATACCTACCGTAACAACTCTGTCTGGGCACAAAACTTTTCTAACCATTGGGCCAAAAATATCATTGTCAGCTGCGGCGCTTGGATTTTTGATGGAATGAGTGAGCGTCAGATTGCCTTTAGACGAAATCCAGAGTTTCCTTTGCCCTTTAGGCCTTTAATGGAACGATATGAAAATCTCTTCTTAGATACCCCTGATGGGATGTGGCAAGCTTTTAAAGCTGGACAGCTGACTGTTCAAGATCTTCCTTATGAGAAGCTGCTCGAGCTAGAGACCTTTTTACAGTCTCCCGAACATCTGAAGCAGGCAGAAGAGGGCAATGCCGTAAATCGCCTAGACTACACCTATAACGCTTATGCCTATATGGGATGGAACGAAGCTCGGCCCTTTTTTGCTAGCAAAAAGGTGCGTCAAGCCATGACGATGGCAATTGATCGAGAGCGTATTATCAATAAAAACTTGAATGGCATGGCTATTGAGACAACAGGTACCTTCTCACGCTATTCCAACGCTTATGATCCCTCCATCACTCCTTGGCCATTCGATCTACAACGGGCACGTCAGCTTTTAGAAGAAGAGGGCTGGGTCGATCTAGATGGCGATGGCATCCGCGAAAAAGTGATTAACGGGCAGCGCGTTCCTTTCCGGTTTACTATTAATTATTTCGTCAAAAGCAATAACGCAAGAGCCATATTGGATTACATCTCCACAACGATGCGATCCATAGGAGTCGATTGCCGTCCAAATGGCCTCGATATGGCGGATATGTCAGCGGCAATAGATGACAAAGACTTTGATGCGATCTTTATGATGTGGGCTCTAGGTGTTCCACCTGAAGACCCCCGCCAGCTCTGGTACTCTTCCGGTGCTAAAGTCAAAGGTTCATCCAATACCATTGGATTTGTCAACAAAGAGGCTGACGAGATCATCGACAAGCTAGATTATGAATATGACTCTGAAAAAAGAACGAAGCTCTACCATCGCTTTAATGCGATTCTTCATGATGAGGCGCCCTACACATTCATGTTTGTTCCGCGTATGATCATGCTTTACAGAGACCCTCTACAAAATGTCTTCATTCCTGCTGACAGGCAAGATTTGATTCCAGGAGCGAATGTATCCGAGCCAATTTCCGATATCTTTTGGCTAAGACAGTAGGAGGGATAGCTGGTGTGGAACTACCTCCTTCGTCGATTGATCCTGCTGCCGATCACACTATTTTTTATCATCCTGATCAATTTTGTGATTGTCAGCATGGCTCCTGGAGATCCTATTATGATTGGCGACTTTTCAGCCGAAGGGATGCGTCGAGAAGATCGCTCCTTTAGCTTTGGAACAGATGAGCGCTATCTCCAGTTTCGTGAACATTATGGCTTAACGCTTCCAGTCTTATTTAACCTCTGGCCCTCTATCTCACAACAAACCGTTGAAGAACGTCTCTGGCAGCTGCAGCATCGCCTCTGGTCGCCTGAGGAGAGTGAAGAGATTCCTTTTAAAGATTATGAACAGCTACGTATTACCTTTGGTGATCAGGCACGCTTTATCATGCCTAAACTGCTGCATGTAATGGAGTCCAAGGAGAGTGGCCCAGAAAAGCTCTCTTTAGCCGTGAGATTTTTCATACGAGGTGGAACTCGCCAAGGCTTTGTTGGCCCCGATTTAACTTCTGAACAGAAATCCTATAACCGTAAAATTGCCAAAGACAACCAGCTGCTCTCCTCTTTAGCCATTAAAGACAACGAATCTTCTGAAGAGGCAGGCAAAAAAGTGCAGCAGCTAGCTAAATGGTACAAGGAGAATCGTTCGATCTATCAGTTTGAACCCACGGCAGCACAGCAGGTCAAAATCTTTTTCTTTGAAACGCGATTTTTCCGCTATTTCAGCCGCGTGCTAACTCTAGACTTTGGAACATTGCGCAATGACAACAATAAAACTGTCCTCAGCGAAGTGACTAGGCGTCTAAAATATTCGCTAACGCTCTCCATTTTGCCTCTGATCTTTACCTTTTTTCTATGCACATTCTTTGGATTTTTAATGGCATATTGCCATGGAAGCTGGCTGGATAAAGGATTAAACTTAATTTTTCTGCTACTCTTTGCGATTCCAATCTTTGTCGTCGCTCCTTTTTTAATTGAAAAAGTCGCCCTTTACCGCGACTTTCCGTTTACAAATATTCCATTTCCTATCAGCGGTTTTACAAGCTCAGATCAGGTCTATGAGAACATGAACTCCTCTCAACGTTTGATAGATATCATGATGCATCTCTTTTTACCTCTGGTTGCTATCACCTATGGAAGCTTAGCAGTGGAGTCAAGGTTAGCCCGTACAGCTGTTTTGGAAGTGCTGCATCAAGACTACATTCGTACGGCACGGGCCAAAGGGCTGGCTACTGTGACTATTTTGTGGAAACATGTTGGACGGAATGCTGCTGTCACCATAGTAACGGCTTTGGCCGCCTCTTTAGGGACGGTTTTAGGAGGCTCTTTGATTGTTGAAACTGTCTTTGGAATCGATGGGTTTGGTAAGTTTTTCTACGATGCCATTGTTAACCGGGACTACAATGTGATCTTGTTTTCCTCTTTAGCGAGTGCCTTTCTAGCTTTGATGGGCTATCTTGTGGCTGATTTGACCTATGCTTGGCTTGACCCTCGTATAACCCTGGATTAGCCATGCAGACGAATAAAACATCCCCTACTTATGCAACTCGAGACCCCTTTTGGCAACGCCTCTTTTATCAATTTAGACAGCGAACAGCGGGTGTCATCGGTTTGATCGTTGTCCTGATCTTCTGTTTTATTGCCATCATTGCTCCACTGTTAGCTGCCGGAAAACCCCTTTTTTTAACCTACCACTCCACTCCCTATTTTCCATTGTTTCGCTATCTGCTCTATCCCGGATACTATACAAAAGCCATCGATCTCTTCTTTAACCTTCTCTTAATCACTTCTACCATTAGTCTGCTCGTTTGGCTCGTTTGCTATCTGTTAGGCTGGAAAAGGTATTACGCTTGGGCCTGCTTAATCCTACTGCAAACAGTTGGCTATCTCTGGATCACACTTTTTCCAATGAAAGATCCAGCCTATGATCCTAGATTAGCGATGGCTAGAGCAGAAGCGTTAGCAGCCGCTTACCAAAGCGGTCGCTTGGCTTCGCGCTTAGAAACGCAGAGCTGGGCTTTTGAGCTTGCTCATCTCAACGCCTATGCCAGGTTGAATCTCCTTCTCAGAGAGCAGCAGCAGCGTTGGCAAGAGCAGCGTTTGCAGGCTTACATCCAAGCATACGAGAGCCAAAAGCTTGAACGTTGGTTAAATGATCAGGCGCGATCCAAACGACAGCAGCTGATCAATCATCAGAAAAAGGCTGGTCAAATTGCAAGCTTGGAAACTTTTAAAAAAGAAGTTTTGGAGGAAGCTCAAAAAAACAGCAGTTTGCCAAAGATTGTTCTACCTACGTTAAGTCAGCTAGAGGCTTCTCAAGAAAAACAGCTGATTGAGAGATTGCAAAAAGAGGCCGAGCTGGCAAAGCAGAAAAGAGATCCAGACGCAGAAGCCATGGCCATGGCCAGGTTAACATATGTCAAAGATAGGCGAGATTGGATTAACCAAGAGATCCAAGCGATCCATTGGGAAATCTTACCTCTCCTGCGCTTTTTTCATTGGGAAGAGGATGCCGCTGGTGATCAAAATTTAAATCAAGTAGTGAGCTGGAATGAACTCACCCGAGTGAATCGAAAAGATCTATTAGCTGCATTAGTTTTTGGAGCCAGAATTTCCTTAGTTGTAGGCATTGTCTCTGTAGCATTAGCACTTTTCATTGGAGTCCCTATTGGTGCTTTAGCAGGTTACTATGGAGGACGTTTAGACTTGCTGATCAGCCGTCTATTAGAAATTTGGGAGTCGATGCCCCTCTTCTTTATGCTCCTAATGGTCGTGGCTATTTTGCAAACTAAATCGATCTTTCTGTTCATTACAATTATTGGACTTTTTAGCTGGACTGGTTTCAGCCGCTATATCCGTGGAGAGACCCTTAAACAAAAAAATCTGCCTTATGTAGAAGCTTGTCGTTCAATTGGTTATCGAGACAGCAGTATCATCTTTTTGCATGTGCTGCCAAATGCCATTCCTCCGCTATTAACCCTGCTGCCTTTTGCCATTATGGCAGCGATCAGTAGTGAAGCTGCTCTCTCTTTTTTGGGTTTGGGAGAAGAAGGCTCGGGATCTTGGGGAGTCTTGATGGATGAAGGCCGACAAGCTTTTCCAGCTGAGAGCTATTTGCTCTGGCCTCCAGCTATTTTGCTAACACTGTTATTGATTGCTATTGCCTTGGTTGGCGACGCTCTGCGTGATGCGATTGACCCGAAAATGCAGAGATAGTGAGCCTAATTATAGGGCGCTGCGGTAGCAGCGCTTCTTAACTAGGCTGACTCGTAAAATTAGGAAAAGGGCTATTTCTTTTGGGATAGTTGCTCTTTAAGCTTTTTAATCTCAGTTTGGAGCTTTTCATTTTCTTTTTGCAACTGCTGTTTTTTATTTTTCAGCCTGCTAATTTTCTCTATATCTTTTAAATGTGTGGCGCGATAAGCTTCATCGCGTGCTTTGAGCTTTTCAAGCTCCACCTCATACTCGTTATAGATGTCGATAGAAGCGAGCTCTTCCATTTTCTCTGTTGCCCTGTGCTTGGCTGAGCGCTCAAGGGAATCTTCCGGAAATTTTTCTTTCTCTTTGTTTCCTGATCTCAATCTTGAGTAAACTCCGTTGGAGCTTGTCGCTTGTTCCTCAATAAGTCTGGCATCTGAACGTGTTCGACGTCTGGTTAATGGAGAGGGTGCTGTTGAGTTAGCAGGCGCTTTTCTAGCTGTATGATTTGATTTTGATACGGGCTCTTGATCAGACTCTTCATCTGTTTCACTCATCGGCTCATTATTTAAATCATATTCTGTTTCAGATTCCACCTCTTCTATTTTTCCCAGATGGCGCGTTTTTTTCTTAGGGGCTTCACTTACCTCTTTTGGCTCTTTGGATTTGTCTGCAGAAGAATCCGTAGCAATTTTTCTCTTAGTACCAGAAGTACCAGAATTTTTTAGCGGTGGTGTAACTTTTGCTGTAGAAGTCGATGAATTTGAAACTGAAGAGGAGATAGATAGATGATTTGGTAAAGGTGCCTGATGCGTTTTAAAAGCTTCTTGGATGTTAGTTCCCAATTGCTGAAACAGCTCTTGTATATGCTGAAACTGCTGAATAGCACTTTGATACTTTTCTTCGGATGTCTTTAACTTCTCTCTTGCAGCAGCCAGTTCATTTTGCAATTCTTTTAGCTCAGCTTCCGATTTTTGATTTTTTTTAGCCTTTTCTAAATCCTCTTGCTTTGTCTTTAGCTCCTCATTCCTCTGCTTGACTTGCTTTTCAAGATCTTTAATCTTCACATCTCGGGATTTGACCTCTTTTCCAAGTTTTTCAGCTTTGTCAGCAGATTCTTGTAGCTTGCTAACCTTGGCTTTTAACTCACTTATCTGTTTTTCAAAACTTTGTTTAATTTTTTTGATTTCATCAGAAGCCTTTAAATCTTTTTTTAAAGAGGCAATCTGTTTGTTTGCTTCGGTAAGTGCAGCCTCTTTATTCAAGCGATAGGCAGTTGATTCGCTTTCTAAACGATCTTTTTCTCCTTGCATTTTTTGGAATTGAGCCATCGCTTTTTGTGCAGATTCCTGGAAACTTAAGCTAGTTTTTTCTGCTTCTGCAATTTTTGTTTGCAGTTCGTTTACTTGGCTTTTGAGCCCTTCCAGTTCTGAGCTTGTTTTAGACTGCTGCAACTTCCGCTGAGCTTCCTCTAATTCTCGCTCAAGACGACGATATTCTGAACATAAAATTTTTATCTTATTTTTAAGAATGGTTGATTCCATTCCACCATGCAGTGTTGCCGGCATACCTGGCAACTGGCGTTTAATAGTGTCAATCGCCGATTGTGCTTCCTCTAACTCCTCTTCAGTCAGATCCCTAATTTCCCATTCTAAAGCTTCCCTATCCAATTTAGTTAGATCTTTTTCGGGCTTGTCCGTGCTAACTATATGAAAAAAAGCTTTAGAAAGCATATGAGGAAATGTAATCTTAAAACGAGTGATTGGCTGTGCTTTACTTTCTATTTCAATCGAAGAGAGACGGGGTAAATTTCCGGAAGAAGGAGAGATTGATGATAAGGAGGACATAAAAACCTTAATAATTAAATGAATAATAAATGAATGTTAAAGATAAGAAAGAAGTGTAAAGATTTGGTATAGATTAAGTTAATAAAATATAAATAAATGAATTTCAAGGGGTTGATGCTAGTTCAAACAGTGCTTTAGAAAATTAGACCTTTGGCTTAGAGTAGCTGGCAACATCACGCGGGATTTAAAATTTATGAAGAGCTTACCTTCCGTTGGAGTTGCCCTTGTTACGCTAAACGCTCAAGCTCATTTGCCTCACAACTTACCTTTATTAGCGCAATCGGCTCTTAAACCACACCTTTTGGTCGTCGATTCATCCTCTACCGATGCAACAGTTTCGCTGGCAAAAGAGATGGGTGCTGAAGTCCTTACAATTCCTCGAAAAGAGTTTAACCATGGAACGACACGCGAGCTCGCACGAAAACATCTGGGAACAGAAATTGTTGTCATGATGACCCAGGATGCTTATCCTGCTAACAGTCAAACGCTTGACCTGCTCGTTGCTCCTTTGATTCAAAAACAGGCTTCTCTTGCCTATGCTAGGCAAATTCCACACCATGGGGCCTCTCTCTTAGCTGCCTTTGCCAGGTTTTTTAATTATCCCGAGACAAGCCATATACGTCGCTGGGCTGATCGTGCTCAATATGGGGTGTATACGATCTTCTGCTCAAACTCGTGTGCAGCCTATTCCAACGCGGCTTTAGATCAAATTGGTGGTTTTAAACCTGTTCTATTAGGCGAAGATACAGAAGCGACAGCCGCTCTGCTCCAGCAAGGGCATCGCATTGCCTACGTTGCTGAAGCAGAGGTTCATCACTCGCATGACTATAATCTATGGCAGGAGTTTTGCCGTTCGTTTGATACTGGCCTGGTCAGACGCGGCTACATCTATCTCTCCGCCTGTTCCGAGCAAGATCGTGGACGGGGATATGCCTATGTCAAAGAGCTCACGCGCTATCTTTGGCAACATGCTCCGCATCAGCTGCCCTATGCCTACTTGCACACTTTATGCAAGTGGGGTGGCTATGAAATTGGAAGAAGAAGTGTTAAAGCGCCCCGCTGGTGGAAACAGAGGCTCAGCAGCCAGCCCCATTTCTGGGATTCTCCGCATGCATTCTAATCACCATTGAAAATCTCTTTGGATTTAAAGCTTAAATGCACCAAAATGCTCTGTTTAAATTGCAAAGGATATGGCATGCGACTATTAGGACTTCTCTCTCTCTTGCTTGTCTTAACGACATCTTGCTGCCGCCCATGCTGTGACTATGCAATCATGGGGGCTGATGAATTTGTCATGGATTCTTATCAAATCCGACAGGGAAAAATCTCGATTCTTGAGATGACTGGAAAAGAGCTGTCGCCAATTCCATGCGATGCCATGGATGAGTATGTGGACGTCATTGCAGAAGATGATATCTTGAGCATTGCTCTCTACCACCCCAGCCGTAAAGATTTGATGCAATCTATTCAGTTTATTAATGATGTAACAGGTGGGTTTAGAGTCACTAATGGCGAAGTGAATCTTCCAGACATTCCACCTGTCTATGTCGCTGGATTGACCCTAGACGAGGCAAAACATGTCCTGCAGGAGCAGTTTCAAGAGCATGTTAAAGATGCCGAAATCTTTATTACCTATCGCGACCGCCTCTCCCGTAAAGTTGAACTTGCCGGTATGGTCGCTGTGCCATCTGTTCCTGTCGATGGAAAAATTCGCCTCTACGAGGTTCTCTCCCGAGCCCATATTCCTCCCGGTGCCAACCTTTTTATGAGCTATGTTGTAAGAGATGGCTGCCCCTTAGCAATCGACCTTCATAAGCTAATGAATGAAGGTGACATGTGCCAAAATATTGTGATGCGTGGTGGAGATAAAATCTTTATCGCTAACCCTACCGATGCAACAGTGATGTTGATGGGAGAGGTTTTTCAGCCGCGTGCAATTGGCTTACCATATGGCTTTATGTCACTACGTGAGGCAATTGTGATGGCGGGTGGGATTCCCTTTACAGGCGATCGTAACCACATTCAGGTCATTAGAGGTAATCTCCCCTGTCCAAAAATCTACGTGTTATCGTGGAACCATATTATCCACTTGCCCAATGATAGCTTACTTTTGATGCCAGGTGATACAGTCTATATCTGTGAAAAACCGATTACGCAATGGAACCGTTTCATTGAACAGCTGTTTCCAAGCTTCCAAGGAATTCAAACAGGTTGCAGCATCTATCGGGTAATCAACGACTAACGAAGGACCAGGCATAGAGTTATGAGTAACGAATCGCCATTACCATCTTCCGATGAAAGGCTCTTTAGCCTTGGAGATCTATGGATTATTCTGAAACGATCTAAGCGAAAAATTTGGATCGGCGGTTTAATCGGTCTGCTCCTTGCCCTAATCTTTGCCTTCTATCAGCCTGTTGTCTACCGTGTACAGGCGACATTTAGAGAGAAAGGAAAAAATAAATCAGCGATGGAACGCGCTGGCTTTACCTTTGGCAGCTTGATTGGCTCTATTGGAGAGCATAACGATAGTGAAGCGGTGACGACATTAAAATCTCGGAAGTTGATCGAGAGGCTGATTGTCCAGCACCATCTGCAAGGAAAGATTGAACCACGTGAAGGTCGCTTGAAGCGAGCATTCGATCAAATTAGCAACCACCTAAAAGCTGAAGTTGCCTGGTGGACAGATAATCAATTTCCTGTTTTAGCCGACCGCCGCTATCCTCTCCGCCTAGAAAAGATCTCTTATAAAGGTGAGGTTCCTGTAGGCCTAGAACTAACGTTAGTTGATGATGACCATTTTCGCCTAAGAGATCGTTTTGGTGAATTAGCCGGTGTGGGGGCTTTTGGAAAACCAATTCGACTCAAGAATGGAATCGAGTTTACTGTTGTGCGTCATCTCGAGATTCCTTTAGCTGATCAACCCTACGATATCGCCATCTTGCCGTTAACCCACACAGCTAAAACAATCGCTAGGCAGATTTTTGTTGAGATCGATAAAAAAGATCGTACGCTTCTCCTACTTGACTACGCCAATATTGACCGTCACCAAGCTGCTTATACGTTAAACGCTTTAATGGATCTCTATCAAGAGTATCTAAAAAGCGAAAACCAACGTGTCATGGATGAGCAGATTAACTATCTGCAAGTACGCCAAGAAGAGCTCAGTGACTCTCTGAAAGAGATGATGCAGGAGTATGCACAAAAACTCTCTTATGACTTTGCTAACATGGGTGCCATCAACCTGGAACAAGCAGTTGAATTCTTAGCTGATACACAAAGGCGTTATCGTCAGAGACTCTTGCAGATTGAATTGGAGATAAAACGACTACAAAAAGCCTCTTCCGAAGATATTGTCCATTATGACAGTGAATCTCCCGGAGATGCAGAAATCATCAATCGTCTCCTCTCGCAGATTCGGGAGCTACGCCATCAATACGATATTATCGATGTCGCTCTTAGCCATACGGCAAATCAGCCAACAGAAGAAGATCAGCGCCAGCTCTTTGCTCACTCTATCAATGAGCTTCAACGGCTACGCAATTCCATTCGTGAGGTAGAAGAGGCAACTCTTGCTATGGGAGAAGGGCGTGAAATTCCCGTCGGACCATACCTTCAAAATTCTAATTACATGGTGCAAAACTGGTACGATCGCTTGCAAGAAGCTAGAGAAGCAATCAAAAGTGCTCAAGCTCAACCTGAGCTGCAACTAGCAAAAGATCACTTTGAATCGCTTCAGCAAGGATTGAAGTCCTATTTGGTAAATCTAATGCACTTTTTCAGAGTACAAGAGAGTGCTCTAGAAGAGAGCTTGGCTCATCAGCAGCATCCTCAAGCGCGTTTTCAGGGAATTAATCTTCAGATTGCTCAAGAGCTCTACATTACATATAGCCGTGAACTCAATGATGTCGATGCGCAAATTTTGCAGCTGAGACATATTCTGGAGCAAATTAACAACGCGACATTTGAAGTGAGTTCGTTGAGTGCAGTGTTGACAGACGGAGTTAGCCGCGATCTCATCGCCCGCGGTGGTCAGCTTGTCCTCTCTCTACAAGATGAAGGCAACCGCAGCCTTCGGGAACAGGAGCGCGTTCGAGAAGAGCTGCGTCAATATAAGCGCTTTTTAAGTAACCACATTGAGCAGACAATCGATCTATTTCAGCTGCGCGGCGGGCTTTTACAAGATAAATTAATCGCTCTACAAAATACAAACTTAGCGCTCATTCGTCAGCAGATCTCCATTGCAGAAAAGCAGCTGCATGAATATGTCGTTTCGCGTCTTGAAAACCTAAGGCAAGAGAAAGCGATTATTCATCGCCAGCAAGAGGGTTTGCAGCAAGAGATGAACTCCTTGCCCGACCATTGGGTGGCAGAGCAGCTGGTCAACCAGCGGCTAGAGATGAGCCGTGAGATGGGAAAAGAGATCACCAATTTGGTTGAATCTAAAAACATCATGAGTAACCTCGAACGGATCCAGTCGGCCCCGTTTGATCCTGCCCTTGTCCCTATCCATCCTGCGCCTTCCCGGTTAGTAATTTTAGCGATTATGGGAGCCCTTTTAGGTTTAGGTGCTACGATGGGCGGTCTTCTCCTCTACTCTGTGATCTCTGCTCTACCAGCTACGGTAGCTAACTTGCGCCTATCAAAACTAATCGCTTACCCTCTGCCCCTTTCCAAATCGAATAAAGGAGCAGAACGTGAGTCTCTTCGCTATGTAACGCAACATGCAGCTAAGTTGCCGTCTAAAGGTGAAGGAGCTCGCTTATTAGTTTTTGCTGAAGGAAATGGCCCACATTTAGCTGTTGAACTAGCAACGCTGTTGGCAAAAACAGGGCAGAGAGTGTTGCTTTTGCCATTGGTTTTTGAAGGCGATACGCCTGTCAAAGGCAGTTTGATCGATTATCTAGAAGGTAATACCGACAGGCTGAATATTGAAAAGGGGATGCTATACGACAGACTTCCAGCTGGATGCGCAACTGACTATTGCGCTGAATTGATCCATAGCTCTCGTTGGAATAAGCTGTTAGGAGATCTTAAAAGTAGCTACGACCTGATCTTGGCTGCTTCACATGCGCCTCTTGCTTCTGTGGAAATTTTAGCTCTCTGGCCGCGCGCGCATCTTCTCACTGCTATTGTCACCCATGAAACGCTGCAAGAGCTAGATCCGTTGCTGCAGGCGACTGCTAACGATCGCGATCGAATGCTCTTTTTGGTAGGAGAAGAGTAATTTTTTGCGAATAGAAACTGTTACAACGTGAAGCTTTTGGAGTGCGATGAAAATTCGCCGCACTCCATATTCTCTTTAGCTCCCGCTGCGCTTTGTTATTTAGAAGCTTACTACATGACTTTAACTTGTATATGCACTACTCAAAAAAGATCCTACGCCTCTTCATTGTTTTTCTCTCTTTTCTATGGAGTGCTATCTATGCTGACACGCTCACCTCAGAACAAATTAATTTCTTTCATCAAAATGGCTATCTCGTCATAGACAATTACATCGAGCCCTCTCTTTGTGACTCTCTACGCCAACGAGCCATGGAATTAGTCTCACAATGTGATCCAGCAGAACTAATGGCGATTCATCGCGCTAATCAAGGCGTGATTTCATGGGAAGAATATTATCTTCAGAAAGAACAAAAGATCTGTTTTTTCTTTGAGCAAGAGGCTTTTAATCGTCCCTCAGAACTACTATTCGATCCTTTACAATATATCAAAAAAATCAGTTATGCACTCCATGACTTAGATTTTCTGTTTAAGCGGTTTTCCTATTCCGAAAGAATTCTTGATCTTTTTATAGATCTAGGCTGCGAAAAACCACGCCTTATCCAATCGATGTACCTCTGCAAGCAGCCTTTGATTGGAAGTGAGGTCGGCTGCCACCAAGATAGCTCTTTTATTCATTCAGACCCCGACTCTTTGATCGGTTTCTGGCTGGCACTGGATCAGGCAACAACTGAAAATGGCTGCTTATGGGTGCTGCCTGGACGCCATCATGATTCTCTAAAATGGAAAATGAAAAAAGATGCCGATGGCAAAATTGGATATGAGGTCTATCATGAGGAGGGCTGGTTGATAGAGGAGATGACTCCTCTAGAAGTTGGCAAGGGAAGCGTTATCTTATTGCATGGACATCTTCCGCATATGAGCCGAGCCAACCACTCTATTCAGCCACGCCATGCCTACTCTTTGCATGTGATCAGCAGCTTAAGCAGCTATCTGTCATCTAATTGGCAGCCTTTATTAGAAAAATAGAAATTTCTAACTTTTTTAAGTGGTTAAAAATAAATATTGTATTGTTTTTAGGTCATCTCATCTTTCGATCTCGTTTGAGTAAATTTCAGCTTCTAACATATATTGCTCAGCACTTAAGACAACTATTTTACACCTTACGAGGTCACTTATGCGAATCCCCTTTTCTCGCGTCCCTTGTTTATTGATGGCTCTACTCGCCACCTGTTTAATCGGTTCTCCATCGCTTGATGCAGCAGGAAAAGCTGAC
>CAZZJE010000007.1:0-22165 GCA_964654295.1 uncultured bacterium
TGCATTGGGCCTCATAAGACAACAATTTTGCAATTACCTCTAAAGCCTACGCTACGTTTAAGTACATTTGAGAGCTTTGTCGCTCCGCGACAATCCCTGAAACGATTGTAGAATTGGGTCTTAACCTCTTTTTTTAAGGAAACTTGCTTAAAAGAATTTTGCGAATAGGTGCTCCTGCATCCAACTTCTCCTTCCCAAAATCAATCATCTGAATGTTTTGATCTTTATAAGTTCTCGTATAGAGTTTTTTGTTCTTTAAATCGCCTACTACAATCCATTGAGTGAAGTCCATATCGCTATCTTTCGATCCGCGGACAAGACCTAAAGGGATATCCACTGTATTTAACAGATGAATGGCCATGTTAACAGCCTCCTCAGCATTTTTGGCAGGAACCAAAAAGTTTTTAAAGAAAGCCAATCTTACAAAACGAGATGGAGGTGTCCAGTCACCGGGAATGCCTTTTAAGCCAGAACCTTGCCCTGTAGCTAAAAACCTCACGCCATCAAGTTCTAGAGGATCATGTCCAATAGCAGATAGATTGATGTAATTGCGTAAATTAGTTAGATGCCACTCGATATCAGGCGCATTAGTCATGACAGCGATTGGATTGTCCGAGATCTTAATTTGGCCATTAATGAATTCAACAACGATACTTTTACCTTGCAAGTCGTGCAGTGCTAAGTGAATAGGTGGAATTACTCCTAACTGTTTCTGCTCATGAAAATAAAGGAGCTGCTTAGGTAAATGCTCTCTTACCTCATCAACCGTCGAAAAGTTTCCTAGGATCCAGCGTCCCATATCTAAATAGTCGAGTACATCCTTTGTCCCTTTCTCTGGATTTTTGGGATAAATCCCGTCGGGAAACCAGAGAGCATTAAATGAAAGCCCCTTTTCATTAAACCCGCTGCCTACATTGCCCTCTGCCAGCATCATGACAGCAATGTAGCCATATTGGCTTGTCCAAGATTTACCCGTTACATCGGGCTCAACTTGGCTTTGAACTGTTTCTCCACGCGGATGTATCTCGATATGAGCGGGCAAGATCATGCCAAATTCTAAAGAGCGGCCATTGACATAGGCTCCATCTTGCGAAGAGATTAAAAAGTCAGCGCAAGCCTCTAATTTTAGAGCGCTTGCCGTTAGCAAGCAAACGATAGGAACAATTTTTTTCCAAAACTGCTTCATAATATTTGCTCCTAAAATGCCCATGTTAAATTAAAGTTAATAAAGTGGGCCGATACATCATCAAAGTCGCCCGAGACATTTCCAGCTAATGCTCCAAAATTGCGATGAACGCTTAAGTCTCCACTCCACATAAATTCATAGGCAAATTGTAACGTAAAGCCGGGACAGTAGTTCCAGCTAAAACCTGTCCCTATACGCCACTGACGGCCGACAACAAAATCAAATGGGCGGTTGCGGTCACTGACAGCAGAAGAGTCATAAGCCAACCCGCCAGAAAAACTTAAGCAGGGGCTATAGAAATATTGAGCTCCAACAGCGGCATGCCACGTGTTTTTAAAATCGGGTGTAAATGTGAAGCTCTCCTGTCTCGCTCTGCCTAATACAATGGAGTTTTTTGCAAAATCTGACCATTGCTGCCAACCGATATCTGCCATCAGAGCCCAGCAGCAGTTTAATTGATGATAACCGCTTAAAATCAAGCTTTGAGGGATGCGCGAGCGAATATGCACACGCGAATCAAAAAGACCCGAGGCTGTTAAACGGGTTCTTAAAATAGGTCCAATATTTTCAAATTCAGGGTGATCGCTAAAATGCAAACTCAAGGGAGAAAGATATTGTAAACCAATGCGTGTGCAAGGCGAGAACTCGTAGAGGATTCCAGCGACCAATCCCACCGCAATGTCATCATCTTCAACTTCTAACTCTCCATCCGGCATTCCATCCAAAATATTATTGATGGCTGACTTTTGCTTGAAGCAGCCGCACATAATATTCGCTCCTACGCCGATAGATAGGCAGTTGTTAAATCGATAAGAGATCGCTGGTACTGCCGAAAATGTCTTTAGCTCGGTCTTGGTAAGGTAATAACGTCCAACCCAGTTGTGATTAAAATTTAGCTCGGCATTGCAATAACTCAAACAGCCGATACCAAAGGTCCAATCATTTGTAATCGGTTGCACGTAGAAGATACTTCCAGATGGAAACCATTCGCTGGCCTGTCCAATCGATCCAGGGACAGTTGTGCTGCTGTTAGGATCAAACTCCATATGTTGATAGATCGCTTGAGCTCCAAATTCAAATCGAGTGCTGCAGAGACGAGACATTCCAGCCGGATTTGTGAAAATTGTCGAAGCTTCATTGCAACGTGAACTCCAACCAGCTGAAGCAAAACTGGTATCATAAGAAGAAATTTCATAGAGCATGATTCCACCGGCCTGCAGGCTCAGGGGAAAAAGGGTTGCTACTGTACAGAGGCTAAGAAATCGATACAGCTTTTGCCACATGATGGTACCATTGGTTAAATGTAAATTTTAGGGTTTAAAGTAAGTTCTATAGAAATTAGACATTTGGAGCAAGAAGGAGGATCGGCTCAGGAGAATGTCAATCTTTATGCGATCTTCAAAAGAGATTGAAATTAAATCAAATTAAAATTATCTTGTTACAAAGCTAAGCAACTAAAAATCCTTAAAGAAGGAGCTTAAAAATGACAGCAGCGTATGACGGAGGTCAGTGTACAATATATAACCATGCAGCTGGATCTTATCAGGCGCCTACGCCTGGTTATAGAGGTGAGGCAAATTGGTCCAAAGGGAAAGAAATTTATGACAAACATAAAAAGTATGATTTCGCATTAGGGGATTCTGTTTTTCCATATGGTAGAGATTGGTATATTATCCCATCAAATTGCGGTAGCTACGTTGGAAGAAAAATTGCCTCAACTGTTTTTTTAGGGAATATCCCTACTTCTCAAGGTATGATTGACAAGCTTAAACATGAAGAAAATAGCCGATTTCCTGTTGCGCTGGATGCAAACGGTCTGCAACAGCTCTATCATATCCATTATTCAACCTTCAGCCAGTCGACAAGAGAACAAATTGATAGAGTTATAGAAGAGATTGCGAAAAGTAATGTGACTAAGATGAATCGCAGCGGAGCTGTCGACTGCCTCGCTTTTATGTGTGTCATTGCCTAATATTTGAAGCTTTTCTGCGACAATTTTCAAAACAAAGAATCTCAAAACTTTCGATTGGCTAACCAGTCGAAAGCACCCTTCTGGGTCTAGTCCCTTTATTTTCTCGATTTATGTCGTCTAATTAGGCCTCGTAAAATTAATAATATTCTATAATGAATATGAGCAACTCCTGTTAACTTAATGCACAAAGTAAGAATTGTGCACTTAAGCGCTATGGCGTTCTAGTGTGTGACAATTTATGGGATTAGAATGAGCAAAGGCAAACATTTTGGCAAATCGGGTCACCGTAGATCAAAAGTTCAACTTAAAGAACCAGGGTGGACGGATCATGCCAGATCGAAGTTGGAGAAACTAATTGAACAGGGTTCAGGGCAAAAACTGCCGGTTGTAATGGACCTGGATAACACGATTCTATGTCGCGATATTGGAGTTGCGACCTTTGCTATTTTAGAAAAGGAGGGAAAATTATTAAAACAGATTCCCTCTAGCTTAGCGCCAGACTTTTTGAAAGAAAATGAGCAGATTTCTTTAGCCAATTCTAAAAAGCTATCGGAATATTATGAGCATTTATTAGATGCCACAGCGCACCATACGCAAGATATTGCCAAAGAGATGGTGGCTTATAGCTGGCTCGTACAGGTAATGGAGGGGCTGACTCCGCAAGAGGTCGTTGAAGCGACAATGAAGGCCTATGCGGATGGAGTCGCTGCTCAAGAGCTTGCTAGTCCAGAGATAGGTGATCGCCATGTCGACTCCATCTCTCCATTTTTTTATCCTGAGATCGCTGAGCTTATCGGCCACTTGCTCGATCATGAGTATGAGATATGGGTGATCTCAAGCAGTAATGTCTGGTCTGTACGTTGGATGTTAATCAAGGCGCTTAATGATGAGCTGCAGCAGCGAGGGTTTAGCCAGACGTTTCAACCAAACAACGTTGTCGGGATCAGTACTCTTCTTTTAGGATCGGATAAAAGAATGCACAAGGATGATTATCTAGTGAGAGAGAATAAGGATTATGCAAATTTAGAGCCGGACATTCTTTCTAAATTTACGTTGACAGCTCTTTTGGCTCCTTATGCTGCCGGTTCCTATGGAAAAGTGGCTCATATTTTTAAGTGGATCGGAGGCTCTCCTTATCTTGCTTTAGGCGATAGCTTTGGAGATGTTCCTATGTTAAAATATGCACAGAATAAGCTGTGGATGGCGAAGCTAGAAGAGCCGAAGCTGCAAGAGTATATTGCGCCTTTGGCGACCGCTCATGGGTTTGAATCTCGATGGATTATTCAGCCGCTCTTACATAAGCAGTCGCCCGGTTTGATTCCCAATATTGCCGATCTGAATAAGCGTAAAACAAAATACTCCTATGATATCTTGAGATCCTTACATATCTTGCGTTCTTATCGATTATTACAATTTTAGAGGTTTTGTGATGTTGAATAAAGAAGAGCAAGCAATTGCAGAGCAAATTTATCAGCTTAAAAGCCGTTCAGGCTCACCCGCTCCTAGCATCCTTTCTTTGAAGTCTCAGATTAAAGATTTAAAGATCAAAGTCGACGCCTGTTTTCTATCCAACCCCTATGCGACCGATCTCTTTTTAGAGCATCTTTCCAAAGATCTTATCTTAGATGGAAAGCTGAAGGAGGCGTTGGAATATTATCCTTCCCAAAACAGGCAGATTTCGGCACTCCTTGAACCTGTTTTAAAGGTATCTGCCGATCATATTTTTTTAGGGAATGGTGCAATTGAAATCATCCAAGCCTTGATTCACCGGTTTACAAAAGGAAAAATTTTAATCAACCTTCCCACCTTTTCTTCCTATTATGAATTTGTTCGCCCTGGGACAGAAGTGATCTTCAATCTGCTCGATAAAAATAGAAATTTTGAGCTTGATCCAAAAAGTTTTTTGGAATGTGTCCATCTTCAGCGTCCCGATAGTGTTGTGATCATTAATCCAAATAACCCCGACGGCGGTTATATTCCTCAGAATAAGCTGATTGAGATTTTACAGGGCCTTCAAGAGGTTGAGATGGTGATTCTCGATGAAAGCTTTATTCATTTTGCGTATGAAAACGAAGATTATGCGTTTGTTTCCAATAGCTCTCTGCTCAAACAATTTCCAAACTTAGTAATCGTTAAAAGCATGTCTAAAGATTTTGGGATTGCCGGAATCCGCGCAGGATATGCTTTAATGGCTAAAGAGAAGGTCGATCAGCTACTAGGAAATGGCTATTTATGGAACGTTTCAGGCCTAGCCGAATATTTTTTTCGCCTATTTGCCGAACCAGAATTTCAAAAAAGCTATGAGCCTATAAGAGTTAAGTATATCAAAGAGACTCAAGAGTTTTATGAGATGCTTAAAGAGGTGCCTAAGATAAGGGTTTTTCCAAGCCGAGCCAACTTCTTTCTGGTAGAGCTATTAGATGGTCTGCAGGCCAATAATGTCGCTCTTGAATTACTCATCCGCCACGGAATTTATACACGCTCATGCCGAGACAAAATCGGCTTGACGGGAGAGTTTTTAAGAATCGCTTCGCGCTCTAGGGAAGAGAACCGGTTGATTGTCGGGGCTTTGAAAGAAGTGATGTCCCTCCTCCTTTAAAATTTTTATGATGTTATTAGCTAAGGCGACAGCAATTTTGACTTGAGCATCGACGGTACTCGCTCCAATGTGAGGAGTAATAATGACTTGGGAAAGCTCTAACAACTCTTCATCAATATAAGGCTCGTTTTCAAAGACATCGAGGGCTGCTCCGGCTGCTTTTCCCTCTTTTAATGCTTTAATAAGAGCCTTTTCATCAACGATTCCGCCTCTTGAAGTGTTAATAATCCTTACTCCATTTTTGCATATGTCAAACTGCGCAAAAGAGAGGAGACTTTCTGTAGATGGATTCTTACTCACATGTAGGCTGATAAAATCGGAATAGGAGAGCAGCTTGTTTAAAGGAACTAATGTTACCCCAATTTGTTCAGCCCTTTCTTCTGGACAATAGGGGTCGGAAGCAACCACTTGCATCCCCATTGCCTTGGCACGAAGGGCAACTTCATATCCAATTCTTCCCATTCCAATGATGCCCAATATCTTATTGTAAATTTCAATGCCCACGTATTTTTCTCTTTCCCAACGCCGTTCTTTAATGCTTTTATGGGCTTGGGGGATATGTCGTGCTAGTGCCAAAATCATTCCCATGGTGTGCTCTGCAACAGAGATAATACTTTCATCCGCTGTGTTTAAGACTCTTATTCCAGCAGCAGAAGCGGCATGCACATCGATATTGTCTAAGCCATTTCCAGCTCGACCAATCACTTTTAACCGTTTCCCCATCTGAATCAGATCTGCTGTAACCTTGGTCTCTGAACGAACTAAAATGGCGTCATAATTAGAAATGCAATCCAACAACTCTTCCCGCGGTATTTTTAATCTTACATCCGTATGGAATAGGGAATCTGCAAGTAGGATCTCCAGCCCTTTTTCATAAATTCTTTCAGTGACTAAGATTTTAAACATAGACACCTCGTCTGGCGTTTAAAAAAATTTCCTGTGCTGCGCTTACTCCGTTTCCTAAAGGAATTGGAATCTCTAGCTGATTTAATACGACTTCTAAAACGGCTAAGGTCATCAACACATCACTCTGATCACAATATCCCAGATGACCGATTCGAAAGATTTGATGTTTAAGCTTACCTTGACCTGCGACAATAGAGATTCCCCACTCTTCCAACATTCTATTTGTAATCTGGGTGCTATCTAGATCATTAGGAGCATAGACAGCTGTGACGGCAGGGCTTGGAGATAGGGAAGAGAAGAGTCGTAGTTGCATGCCACTGATACCGGCTCGGGTGGCCTGAGCTAATAATTGATGGCGTCTCCATACATGTTCTAATCCCTCTTCTAAAATCAGCTGCGAGGCTCGATGAAGTTGTGTAACCAGAGAGACATTGGGAGTCCAAGGGGTATCAGGTAAAGAGTCGGCCATTAAACTTTTTAATGCGGTCTCAAAAGACCAATAAAATTTGGGTCCCTTCTTCGTTTTAAGGACTCTTTGGGCTCGGGCAGAGAGCGCTACTAGTGCAAGTCCAGGTGGGCACATCAACCCTTTTTGGGTGCCTGCAATGACAGCATCAATCTCCCACTCATCCATTCTCAATTCAGAAGAGGCTAAACCGCTAATCGCATCAACTACAAGTAGGGCAGATGTTGTTGAGACAACTTTTGCAAGCTCTTTAATCGGATGCTCCACAGCGGTGGAAGTCTCGGTAAGGGTTCCTGCAACGAGCACAATCTCTGGGTGTTGATCTAAGATTTCTGCGACCAACCACGGATCCACTGGCTCTCCCCATGGCACTTCTAAACGAATGACAACTCTCTGATGAGACTCGCCAATTTTAGCCCACCTCTCTCCAAAAACTCCTCCAGAGATGACAAGAATGGTGTCATGCGGGTCAGAGAGATTGATGATGCAGGCCTCCATTCCTCCTGTTCCACCAGCATTCAAAATTAAAACTGGCTGCTGTGTTAAAAAAATTGATTTTAGATTTTCTGATACTTCTCCCAATAAAGAGCGGAATTGACGTGTACGATGATGGATAAGAGGGGTGCTAGCTGCAGCTAACACTGAGGGCGGAACTTCTGTTGGGCCTGGCGCCATAATGTGGTATTTATGCATCTTCTAATCCAGCTTAAAAATATTGTTATCAGAATAATTTAATCGTTTTGTTTATTTGTTTGTTTTCAGATTCGCATGTAGATATATGCTAGATTAATGCCAGTTCGCACTCTTAATTATATAATTTTTTTTATTTTTTTTGTTGTTTAATGGATTGTTTTTAAAATAATTGTTATGGTAAATATTTAAGATTTTAGTATATAAATAAAAAACAAAAGAGTAAGTTCTGGAATGTGTTAAAAAAGAAAAACGTTTAAACTACAGACGCTTCGACAAGTCGAAGCGAGCAAAAAAGCGGCGACAAGTCGCCGCACTCCAAAAATAGTCGCTAGCGCTAAAAGAAACAGGCTCCTGATGAGGAGCCTGTGAAAGAGAAGAGTGTCTGTAGGACGTGAAATCGAGCTGGGGTTAGTAATCCATTCCAGCAGGAGCAGGAGCTGATTTTTCTTCACGTACTTCTGCAACAATTGCTTCGGTTGTTAGCAAGATTGCTGCAATAGAGATCGCATTTTCTAAAGCTGTGCGAGCGACCTTTGTTGGATCTAGGATACCGCTGGCAATCATGTCTACAAACTCTCCTGTCAGAGCATTATAACCATGCATTGTAGGCAAGGTTTCCACTTGCTGGAGAATAATTGCACCCTCTTGGCCCGCATTCTCCGCAATTTGACGGAGGGGAGAGGTTAAAGCACGAGCAACAAGGCGAGCCCCTGTCTGCTCGTCTCCTTCTAAACTCTTAGCAAGTTCTAAGACTGCAGGGATACAGCGAACAAATGCAATCCCACCGCCTGGAAGGATGCCCTCTTCAACAGCAGCGGCTGTTGCATGCTGCGCATCATCTACACGATCTTTCTTCTCTTTGAGCTCAACCTCTGTCGCAGCACCGACGTTGATAATGGCAACGCCGCCTGTCAACTTAGCTAAACGCTCTTGTAGCTTCTCACGGTCATAATCAGATTCTGATTCATCGATTTGACGGCGAATCTGCTGTGCTCTCTCTTGAATCTGCTTAGAATCTCCCGCACCCTCTACGATTGTGGTGTCCTCTTTGCGGATGACGATCTTTTTCGCACGGCCCAGCTGACGGAGTGTGAGGCTGTCGAGTTTTAGCCCTAGCTCTTCGCTGATATATTCGCCGCCAGTTAAGATGGCGATATCTTGCAAGATCGCCTTGCGACGGTCGCCAAAGCCTGGGGCTTTTACAGCGCATATCTTTAAGCCAGCACGCAGACGGTTCACAACTAATGTTGCCAAGGCTTCGCCTTCAACATCTTCGGCAATAATCAATAGAGAGCGGCCACTTTCTGCAACGGCTTGCAGAATTGGGATCAGATCTTTGACTGCTGCAATTTTCTTTTCGAAAATCAAGATGTAAGCATCTTCTAAGACACACTCTTGCGCTTCACGGTTGGTGATGAAATAAGCGGATAGGTAACCGCGGTCAAAGCTCATTCCTTCCACAACTTCTAAGGTTGTTTCAAAGCCTTTGCCCTCTTCAACTGTAATTGTCCCATCTTTACCGACGCGTTCGATCGCTGCGGCAATGATTTGACCGATTTCAGAGTCGTTATTTGCAGAAATTGTTGCGACAGAAGCGATCTCTTTTTGATCTTTAATCGGCTTGCTGAGCTTTTCTAGCTCTGCTACAACGCATTTAGCTGCCTTTTCCATTCCTTTTTTCAGGCCGGTTGGATTAGCACCAGCTGCTAAATTGCGGAGGCCTTCAGTAAAGAGAGCTTCCGCTAATACAGTTGCTGTTGTCGTTCCATCGCCAGCTTTGTCGGCAGTCTTATTGGCAACCTCTTTGACCATCTGGGCGCCCATATTCTCATGCTTGTCATCCAGCTCAATCTCTTTAGCTACGGTGACACCATCTTTTGTGATATGGGGGGCGCCATAGGATTTATCGATGACGACATTGCGCCCTTTAGGACCCAGTGTTACTTTTACTGCGTCAGCTAATGTCTTAACCCCTTTTAGGATTTTTTGACGGGCATCTTCTTTAAATTTAATCGTTTTGGCAGCCATAGATGCTACACTCCTTCAGTCGGATTTAAGTCAGAACTCTTATTTTTCAACGATGGCAATGAGCTCATCGGCTCGGACAATCACATACTCTTGATCATCGAGAGTAATCTCTTGTCCTGAATATTTTTCGATTAAAACGATATCACCTACTTTTACAGGCAGCGGCAATAGGTTGCCTTGTTTATCTTTTTTACCTGTACCGATGGCAACCACTTCTGCTTGCTCCTGTTTTTTGCGAGCAGCTTCTGGTAGGATAATAGATCCCTGTTTCTCTTCGGCTTTTAGTCTGCGAACGAGCACCCGATCTGCTAAAGGGCGAAAACGTGGGCTGCTGCTGCAGGAGCTCTTTTGGCCGCAATGGCAAGCTTGTTGCGTCTGTGTCATGGACAACTCCTTGGTAATTGGATCGTTTAATTAATTTCTCTTTTCGTTTTGGCAAACGTAACGATAGCGAAAAAGTGAGATATCACGCAACTAAAAAATTAGCACTATTGATTGTTGACTGCTAAACTTGCAGGCTCCTCTTGGAGCAAACTTCTCAGCTCCTCTACTAGCCGTCTAAACGTTCTAATCGCTGCCTTGACCGGTTCGGGAGAGCGCATATCCACACCGGCATGCTGCAGTAATTCAATCGGATAGCGGCTACTGCCACCTTTTAAGAAGTCAATATAATCTTCACGCTCTTCCGCTCCACCTGAAACCACACGCTCAGCCAAAGCGAGAGCTGCGCTGATGCCAGTGGCATATTGGAAGACATAAAAGTTATAGTAAAAGTGGGGGATCCTTGCCCATTCCGTCGCTAAATCATCTGTAATTTCAACATGTGGCCCATAGTAGACCCTGTTTAAATTGCGGTAGAGCTCATTTAACACTTGAGGAGTAATAGGCCGATTTTCTTCGGCAAGTTGATGAATCGCCAGTTCAAATTCGGCAAAGAGTGTTTGTCGGAAGAGAGTTCCTCGGATGTCTTCAATCTTCTGATTCAACAAAAAGATACGCTCCTGCTTCGATTTAAAGTGGGAGAGAAGATGGCGCGTTAAAAGCTCTTCATGAAAAGTCGAGGCGACTTCCGCTAAAAAGATGGAGTAGTCGCTATAGTGATAGGGTTGGTGATGTCGGCTGTAGAGGCTATGCATGCTATGTCCAGCCTCGTGGGTCAAAGTGAAGGTGTCGCGCAGCGTGTCTTTGAAATTCATCAAGATGTAGGGCATACTGTCGTAACAGCCGCTAGAATAGGCGCCCGAACGCTTGTTGCGATTCTCATAACGATCGACCCAGCGATCTTCGCATAACCCACGGCGCAAAAGCTCTTGATACTCACGGCCTAAAGGTTTCAACGAGGCAATGACATGCTCTTCTGCTTCTCGGTAAGAGAATTTAATTTCGCTCTCATGGATAAGGGGAACGTGCAAGTCCCAAGGTTGCAAAGGCTCTAATTTGAGGATCTCTTTTCTCAGTTGAAGATAGTCATGCAGAGCATCGATCTCTTCATGGACAGCTTGGATAAGGGCATGATAGACAGAGGTGTCAATGTTTTTAGGAAAAAGGGCTGCGTCAAGGCAGGAGGCGTAGCGATGCGTCCGCGCTTGGAAGAGATGCGCTTGGGCTGCTCCAGATAGAAGCTCGCATAAAGTGTTTTGGTGATGGCGATACTTGCCGTGCAGAGTTTCAAAGGCGTTTTGTCTTAAAGTGCGATCTTGGCTACGGATATGCAAACCAAACTGAGCGTGAGTTAACTCATGTTCGTTCTGCTGGCTGTCTCTAATTTTTCCAAACTGAAAGTCTGCATCGTTTAAAGCATTAAAAGCACGATAGGGACCCTGTAGAGCTGGTCCCGAGAGCGCTAATAGCTCCTCTTGTTCTGGAGACAACGTATGAGGTTTAAGGCGAACCGTTTTTTCTAAGTGAAATTGGTAGGTCTCAAGTTCAGGGTCATTCAGATAGGCTTGAAGCTTCTCTTCTGGCAGAGATAAAAGCTCAGCGTCAAACCAGGCCGCTTCATGGCTAAAAGCGTGTAGATAAGCAACTATCTTCTGGTAAGCACTTTTGTGGCTCTCTTCAGTAATCTCTTCGTCATGACGCAAGTGGGCATAGGTGTATAGCTTTATTAACTTGCGATGGATCCCTAGAATTGTTTTTAAAGCCTCTAAGCAGAGCTGAGGGCTCTCGCCTAAGCGCCCTTTGAAATGGGCGATATTCGGCCAGAAGGGTGGGGCTTGGCGTCCTGCAAGCTGTTCGTCGAGGTCTGATTGCCAAGCTTCTAACGAAGGATAGAGCGCTTGAACATTCCAACGGTCTTGAAGAAGGACTTCATTTCGGGTAGCAACCATGGCATCTCCTGGGTGTAAATGTAAGCGAGTAGAGGTGCTGGCAGATCACTCTTCAATCGGAATCGTTTTTTCCAGAACCTCGCGTGTGCAGTATACGGGAACATTGTTCATTAAGGCTAGCATGATGCAGTCGCTTGGACGGGCATCAAGCTCTAAAATTTGACGCACCTCAGGCCCGCTAAATTCTAAATAGAGACGGGCAAAGTAGACGGTGTCTTGGATGTCATTGATGACAACTTGTAAAATTTTGACATCTAAACCCTTTAAAATAATATCCAAAAGATCATGTGTCAACGGGCGCGGCTTCTGCATGCCGGTCAGATACATTTGTAGGGCGCGTCCAATGCTAGGATCGGTATAGATGGCAAAGCGCTTTGTTTTAGTCCCCAATATGACGACTGTATAAGAGCGAGTTTGCATAATTTTATCAAAAGAGAGTTGCACTAGCTCCGATCGCATAGTCGAATGCCTCCCGGGATCTCAGGTATTTAGATAGCAGGGAATTTTATAAACTAGTTATGTTTTACCACAGCTGAGCCTACTACACAAAAAAAATTAGTTGCTCTTATTTAATTGTAGCGCAGGCTTTAGCCTGCGCTTGTTTTGCAGGCCTTAAGCCGGCAACTAGCATTTGAATTTGGCTCTGTTCACGCTTACCACACCCGCGTGCTTCCATCAAATTTCCCTATAATCACCCTACCCGCCATTCCCAAAAAAAAGCCGGTCTCTACAACACCTGGAAGCGCCTGAATACGAATTTGATCTTCATAAGGGTAAGGAAAGCCGTTTGGAGCCTTCAAATCTAAAATAAAGTTGCCGTTATCTGTTACATAAGGGCTCTCTTCTCCACTCTTTTTCCTTAAAAAAGGTTCATAGCCTAACGCTCTTAATCGTTTTTCGAGTGGATGATAAGCAAAAGGGATCACTTCAACAGGTAATTTAAAGGCTCCAAGCTGGTCGACACACTTTGCCTCATCGACAATCACCAGCATCTCCGTGCTAAAAAAGGCTAAAATTTTTTCGCGTAGGAGTGCGCCGCCACCTCCCTTAATCATCTCTTTTCTAGAATTGATCTCATCCGCTCCATCTACAGTGATATCCAAACTTTCTAGATCATTGATGTCGCGCACGTCGATGCCTTCGTCTCGTGCCTGCTGGGCGGAGCGATCCGATGTCGCTGCTGCAACGATCTTTAACCCTTGGCGGCAGCGCTGACCCAAAGCTGTAATAAAGGCTTTGGCTGTGCTGCCAGTCCCAAGGCCGACCCGCATGCCATCTTGAATCCATGTAGCAGCTAGTTCACCAGCAGCTTGTTTCGCTCGAACTAATTGCTCTTGGTCTTGCATCACCCTCTCTCCGATTAAAAAATGATTGCTATCCCTCTTTTTGTGGCCTAAGCTCTGCTCCATCTTATCAAACATTTAAGGAGTCAAAAATGGCCACACGCAAAGAGATTTGCCACTATTGCGATCATCTGTTACAGCCGGGTTTGTTTCAAGATTATTGCCCTAATGGATTGCAAATTGAGGGTAAAGAAGAGGTTGGCCGCATCGCTTCTGCCGTTAGTGCCAGCATGCAGGTCATCAAAGAGGCTGCTGCCTGGGGAGCTGACTTTCTAGTCGTCCACCACGGTCTATTTTGGCGAGATGAGCTTCCTGTCCTAGTGGGAACAAAGGCTCAAAAAGTAGGGCTGCTCTTAAAAAATGAGATCTCCCTCGCTGCCTATCATCTTCCTCTAGATGCCCATCAGCGTTTAGGAAATAATTGGCGTGCGGCTATTGAAATGCAGTGGGAAGAGCTAGAACCCTTTTATTCTTATAAAGGTCAGTTTTTAGGCGTCAAAGGGCGCATTCCACCTATGTCGCCTGAAGAATTTAAGAAAAAATTGGAAGCCTACTACAAACATGAGGCTACTGCGGTATTTGGAGGGAAAGAGAGGATTGAACGTGTCGGCTTAATTTCAGGTGGGGCTTACCGCTCTATTTCAGATGCCGTTAAAGAGGGGTTAGATGCATTTATAACGGGTAACTTTGATGAACCCGTGTGGCATCAGGCTAAGGAAGAAAAAATCCACTTTTTCGCCTTAGGGCATGCTGCTACAGAACGGATAGGCCCGCGCACATTAGGGGAACAGATTGGAGAGCATTTTGGCATTCCCCACCGCTTTTTGGATGAAGATAATCCATTTTAAGCGATAGGGAAAGCTAAAAAAGTTAAATAATTAAGCCGAAGGAGCTGCTGTTCCTCCACCTTGAACGCGACCTTTCAAAGATGGAGAGTCACTGCTGTCAGCAGGTGATGCCATCAGCTTTTGTCTAAGTTTTGAAACGGCTTTGCTATCTTCTTGTGTGTGGATTGTACGATCAGTCAATGTCACCTCTTCGTGACGTCCCACCCAGTCATGGATTGCATCAATTGTTTGACGAAAAGATTCTGGTGTAACTGCCAAATCGAGTGCTTCCAAACGTTTAGCAAGTTTTTCACGTGTACGTTGTATTTGTGGACTCTCGGAAGCTATTTCTCCGGGAATCCTATGTTGGGCCGATTCTGTTTTCATCGGTTCCTCCCTCTTTTCAGGAGTTTGCATGGCATTCCTTTTTAATTTTAACAGATTAATAAATTAATTAAAGGGTTGTCTTGTTTTTAAATTCTTTTCCTCTAAAATAAAAGTCTAATTTTTTTTAAGGAGTGTTTTATCTATGCCAAATGTGATTGATGTGCTGAGGGAAAGAGGCTTTATTGATGCCGTCACGAGCGAAGAGGTTCGTGGGCACTTGGAGCAGCCAAGGCTTGTCTACTGCGGTTTTGATCCAACTGCTGACTCTCTCCATCTAGGAAATTTAGTCTCTATTATGGGCCTGGCCTGGTTCCAACGCTATGGTCACACGCCTGTTGCTATTGTGGGAGGCGCCACAGGGATGGTAGGAGACCCTTCAGGCAAGAGTGTCGAACGTAATCTGCTAGATGAAGCGACGATTAGTCATAATCTAAATGGAATCCGACAAAATATTGAGGCCGTCCTCACCAAAGATGCTCCCAACAAACCACTGATTCTAAATAACTACGACTGGTTTAAAGAGTTCTCTCTCCTGCATTTTTTAAGAGATGTAGGCAAACACTTTCGCTTAGGACCCATGCTCGGTAAAGAGATGGTGCGTAACCGAATGCAGTCTGAAGAGGGGATCAGCTTTACTGAATTTAGCTACCAGCTGCTGCAAGGCTACGACTTCTTGCATCTGTTCGACCATCATCGTGTGACTCTTCAACTTGGTGGATCGGATCAGTGGGGAAATATCACTGCCGGAACAGATCTTATCCGTAAAGTGCGTGCAGAAACGGCTTATGGCATCACCTTCCCACTCATCACACGTAGTGATGGAAAAAAGTTTGGAAAATCGGAGCAAGGAGCCGTCTGGCTCTCTCCAGATAAACTCTCTCCCTATGCCTTCTACCAGTTTCTCTACCGCGTGGCCGATGCAGACGTCATTCAGCTGATGCGGATGCTAACCTTTATGGAGATGGCTGAGATCAGAGAGTATGAGCGACGCCTTGCTAATGGAGAGAGCGAGCCTAATGAGGCGCAAAAGCGCTTGGCACAAGAGATTACCCGAATTGTTCATGGTGAAGAGGGGGTTGCAAAAGCAGAAGCAGCCACGCAGGCAGCTGCACCAGGTGCTGAGACGAAACTAAACGCTGAAAGCTTGTTAGCAATAGCTTCCGAGCTGCCATGTTATCAAGTTTCTAGCCAGGAGATAGAGGGAAAGCGCCTGATCGATCTACTTGTTGACTTGAAAGTGCTGCTGAGTAAAGGGGAAGCGCGTCGGCTTGTTGCGAACGGGGGATTAAACCTGAACAATACTCGAATCACAGATGAAGCCTTTGTAGTTAAGCCAGAAGACTTTGTCGATGGTCGTTTGCTGCTAGTTGCGATTGGTAAGAAAAAGAAAATTCTTGTGCAATTGCAATAATTCAAGGTATACCTGAACTGCTTTCTCACTTAAGTTTTGAATTTTTGCTTAAGTAGAAGAAATTGTGAAGATCGCTAGAAAGGCTTTTATCCAAAATAGCAGCACTATAGAGGATTGGAAGCAGATTTCGCTTTAATCAGGTTCAAGCGGAAAAAATGAAGGGTTCTGCTTAAGAACGTGATAAAAGACTTGCCTGAAAATGAACGGCCTATGAAAATATCTCTTCATCGTACAGAGCGGGAGTCTTCCCTTTCTGACAGCGCCGCATCTAATATTTGAAGGAGTTCCAAAGTTATGTCCAACACGATGACAAAAAAAAGCACGATGACAAAGAAGAAGTTGATCCATCTGATCGCTCAGGAAAAAGGAATACATCCAAGCGACGTGCGACATGTCATCCAGTCATTCCTTGATAAAATGACTCACTGCTTATCGCGTGGTGAACGTCTAGAGTTTCGTGATTTTGGCGTTTTTGAAGTGGTTGAGCGCAAACAAAAAATTGGCCGCAACCCAAAAAATGCTTCAGTGCCTATCGTTATTCCTCCACGCATGGCTGTAAAGTTTACAGCAGGCAAACGCATGCGCAAGCTGATCGAAGAGATCGAGCTTGAGCTGGCAAAGATGTAACCTAAAGAGATGCTCTTTCAGTTTTGCAGCCTTAAGCTAAAAAATTGATAGAGGTTGGGTTGTGAGAATCGAAAGATAGGAGCGCTGGTACCTATGACACTTCCTAAAGTGCTCGCTTTGCTTTCTGTACTCCTCTTCGGAGCTATCGGCATCGCTGCTCTGCTTAAAGAGCAGCGCAAACAGACCGATCCTTATGTCTCCCAAGGGGGTACACCTCTAGAAGTCGAGTTAGAAGCTGAGCTTAGGCTAGCTGCTCCCCGAACGGCAATCTATAGCGACGCGCCGCATCAGCTAGGGGTAAAAGGTGAGCTCCTCTCCTCTCAAGATGCTGCTCTACCAGCCGATATCGATCGGATCGAAGAGTTTTTTAGAGTCGGAGAACCCAAGTTTCCTATTGTAGAAACAGTGGTCTACCGCAGCCGCGTTCCCTGGCTTAAAGGGCAGCTTGCATGGATCACCCACTATGCCAGCCACTACCAAACATCGCGCCACTTCATCGCCCGCAGCTATAACCGTGGGCCAAACTACGAAAAGCAAGATGTACCAGAGGGCGGGCGCTTTAATGTGCTGAGACGTGATATCGAACTAGAATTTTATCTTTTAGTCGATCTCGCTCGCAACAAGATGTGGTTTTACTACCTGGACTTAGGGACAAATCGCCGTGTGCTTGTTAAAAGCTACAAGATTGGCAGCGGACGGATCGATCCATCCAGTGTCTCTGGATCCCTGACTCCAATTGGAAAGTATCGTCTGGGCAGTCGTATTGCCATTTACGATGCTAAAAGCAGCGGCTTGCACAATGACCAGAAGGTTGCAATGGCAACCATTTTTGGAACACGCTGGATTCCATTTGAAGAGGAGGTAGGCTCTTGCAGCGCACCTGCCAAAGGCTTCGGCATTCATGGCGTCCCCTGCCTGTCCGATGGACGAGGAGGATTAACTGAGGATGCAAGCAGCATCGGTCGCTATGATAGTGACGGCTGCATTCATCTGGCAACGCGCGATATGGAAGAGCTCTTTTCGATTATCATTACAAAGCCGACAACGATTGAAATTGTTCGGGACTATAGCGAGGCAGAGCTTCCTGGAATAGAAAGCTAGCCTAATTGAGATGTTTAACTTGTTGAGGAACGCCGTTGGATCTTTTACCGCACGAAAAAAAGATTGAAGAGTACTTAAAAACAATTGAGAACTTCAAAAAGCAGAGTCAAGATACGCCGCTCTTTCAAGCAGAAATTGTTCGATTAGAACAGAAACTTGAGAAGCTCAAGCAGAAGGTCTACTCCGAGTTAACCCCTTGGCAGCGTATCCAGATCTGCCGCCATCCCGCTCGTCCCCATGCGTTAGACTACGCGAAAAAGATGTGCGACAGCTTCTTTGAACTTTACGGCGACCGCACCTATAGCGACGACCAGGCCATCATTGGTGGCTTAGCGACGATTGGATCGATGCGCTGCATCTTGATTGGGCAAGAGCGAGGACACGACACCGAATCACGTGTAAAACGCAACTTTGGCATGCCGCATCCTGAAGGCTATCGAAAAGCCTTGCGCCTAATGCAGCTAGCAGAAAAGTTTGAGCTGCCCATCGTCTCCCTCCTTGATACTCCAGGAGCTTTTCCTGGGCTAGAGGCTGAAGAGCGAGGTCAAGGCTGGGCAATTGCTTACAATTTAAGAGAAATGGCACGCTTATCAACTCCCATCATCGTCGTCATCATCGGCGAAGGTTATTCAGGTGGTGCCCTTGGAATTGGACTTGGCGATACTGTTGGTATGCTCCAGCACGCCTGCTACTCTGTGATTTCGCCCGAAGGTTGCGCCTCTATCTTATGGAAAGATCCAAGTAAAAATGTCGAGGCTGCTTCGGCATTAAAGATGCATGCAGAAGATCTATTGCGCTTTGAGGTCGTCGATGAAATTATTCCCGAGCCGCAAGGTGGCGCGCATCACGATCCTGAGCGCGTCTATAATTTAACAAAGCGTTTCATCCTGACGCAGTGGGGCCACCTGCAGCAACTGTCTAAAGAGACTCTACTCGAGCAGCGTTATCTAAAGTTTCGCAAAATCGGAGCTTTCACCTATGCTTCTGAGCAAAATTCTTTAGGATCTGAGCCTATCTCCACATGAAACAACTTTTAGCTATCGCCTGGCGCCAACGCTCCTACCGCCCCCTCTTTATTTCAGTCATTATCTTTATGTGCTTGGCGACGATAGGATCGCAGCTTGAAATCTTTGCTTTAGGATTGATGAGTAAAAAAGGAGTCGATTTTTTCGAACTCTTCCAGCCTCATCGAGGGGGAGCAGATCAAGTCTCTATCCAAGAGATCAATAGCCAATGGCCATTAATTGCTAATGGAAGAGAAACGTTATCAAAGCAAGAGGCTCAGCTCTATTTAACTAACCAGCGTAAAGGTGAAGTGATCAATGGCATCATGGCACAAGTTGACCAAACGCTTGGTTTGACGAATAATCTTTTTCTGTTGGCTCTCTTTCTAATTGGCATCTCTCTATTTAAAGCCTTGACAATGTTTGGTCATCGATTTCTGACGCGCGTAACAGCCATCCGCATCAGTGCTGACCTCCGACAGAGCTATTTTGAGCATATCCAGTCGCTCCCGATGTCATTTTTTCAGAAACATCACATCGGCCATCTCTCTTCGCGCGTAGCTGGAGATGCCACCCAGGTTGCAGAAGCGATCAACGCCTGTTTAGTCAATTATTTGCAGACTCCCTTTACTGTTTTCTCAACTTTAATTCTCTGTTTTTTAACCTCATGGCAGCTTTCGCTGATTGTTTTTATCGGCTCTCCAGCCCTAATCTTGCCAATCTTGCTGTTAGCAAAACGTGTGAAACGTATCTCCAAACAGATTTTAAAAAATCAGGAGCATTTTGCTGCGGTTCTTATTGATTTCTTAGCAGGAGTACAGACGGTCAAAGTGTTTGCCATGGAGAATTTTTCTCTAACAAAATATCGCGAACAAAATTCTCGCTTAGAGGCACTGGAACGCAAAAGCGCTCGTTATGACCTCTCTACTCGGCCAATTATTCATATGATTGGCATGCTCTTTTTGGCGACGACGCTTCTTTATGGGCTCTATGTGTTGCATATGGGAATTTCCGAAGTGCTGTTTTTTTGCGGAATGCTCTATGTCTTTTATGAACCGATCAAAAAGTTTGCTGAAGAGAACACACATATCCAAAAGGGTGTGGCAGCAGCAGAACGGATTGCAGAAGTCATGTCTGTCCAGTCGCATATTCAAGACCGAAAAGAGGCCTCAGAATTAAAGGGATTCCATCAGCTGATTGAATTTGATCATGTCTGGTTTAAATATGAAGATCGTTGGATATTGGAAGATGTCTCTTTTACCATTCGAGCTGGTGAAACAGTTGCGATTGTTGGTCCGACAGGATCAGGAAAGTCGACGCTTGTCCAACTGCTACCTAGGCTTTATGAGCCGACAAAGGGGCAAATACGAATTGATGGCCAACCGATTGATGCTTATACCCAGCGTTCTTTGAGAGACCAAATTGCTTTCGTTCCTCAAAAGCCCTTTCTTTTTCTAGATACAATCGCAGCTAATATTGCCTTCGGGCGCCAATTTTCAGAAGTTGAGATCGAACGGGCAGCAAAACGGGCACATGCCATAGAATTTATCGAGCGTCTGCCTGAGCGCTACCACACATTTTTAGATGAAGCGGGTAAAAATCTATCAGGCGGGCAGCAGCAGCGGCTTGCCATTGCTCGCGCTCTTGTCAAAGAAGCGCCCATCTTAATATTTGATGAAGCCACCTCTGCATTAGACAATGTTAGCGAAAGAGCCATTAAGGATGCTTTGCATGAACTGAGAGGGGAGATCACGCAGATCTTAATTGCCCATCGTCTCTCAACAATAGAAGATGCCGATCGTATTTTCTACTTTGAAAGAGGACGTTTAATTGCTCAAGGAACACGCGATGAGCTATTAGAGAGCTGTCCTGGGTTTAAAGCCATGTGGGAACTGTCAAGAGCCGAGCCCGGGGTGGATACAGTTCTTGTATAAAACTAATACAAGGCTCTGTTATTAAAATTTCTCTAAGGTCACGAAAAAGATGTCTCGATCGGCTTAACGCGCATGTGTAGAAAATGTTTAAAAATATTTATAAACCTTGAGTCTATTATTTTCATACAATGCATAAAAAAGCCGTTGTCATTCATTCGGGAGGCATGGACTCCTCAATCTGCCTAGCTCTTGCTATACGAGAGTTTGGCCCAGAACATGTCATGAGTTTAACATTTGACTATGGCCAGCGCCATGCTCTCGAATTAGCGCAATCAAAGAAAATTTGCCAAACTTGGGGAGTAGAACAGCGCGTTCTGCCATTAGATATTATGGCGCACATTACAACTAATGCCTTAATGGATAAAAACCAACCGATTTTGCATCGTGAAGGAGAATCGCCCAATACTTTAGTGTTAGGGCGCAATGGTTTGATGGCTCGGTTGGGTGCGATCTTTGCCCATGAAATTGGTGCCCACCTGCTTTATATGGGTGTTATTGAAGTGGAATATTATCGGGATTGTTCACGCGCCTATATCGATTTAAAAGAGCAAATTCTACGCATCGACTTAGATGATCCGACATTTGAAATTCGAACACCTATTGTCCATATGACCAAAACTGAAACTTTAGAGCTCGCTCACTCTTTGGGGGTCTTAGAATTTCTTCTGCAAGAGACCATCACTTGCTACGAAGGATTGCGTTATGCCGGTTGCTTGACTTGTCCTGCCTGCTTGTTGAGAAATCAGGGAATCCAACAGTTTGCCGAGCAGCATCCTCATGTTAAGCTGCCTTATTCGGTCTATTCCATTAATTAACGTAAAAGTTCTATAATAGAGTAATATTAGATTATAAGATTTTAGAATTGGTAGCAACTCCCGCTGAATAGTCACAGCGAGAATTGCTGTAGAATTGGCATTAAATTTGATATTTAAATTTTTTTTTGTTATTATTAGTTAAAAGATGTTTGGTTTTGTTATGACTGATTTTTCTTTGCAAAACTATAGCCATTTTCCTAATTCTTCTTTTTATTCCCCAATAGGAAATAATTCTTTTTCACAAAATAAGCATACTTACGCAAATTCTTTATCTCCAAATAGTTCTGGATTACACACGGCAAATAATGTTGCTCAAGGGCCTGCTAAAAATTTATCTTCGGGTGCAGAGAGAAATGTTAATTCTGGGCCTCTAATAGGATCTTCTCGTCTTCAGTATGCAACACCTCCGCCTAGAGCTACTCCTGCTGCAAGACCTAATCAAGCAGCTTCTTCTCAGGTAGCGTCTCCTCGTCCTCCACCAGCAACACCTCCGCCTAGAGCTACTCCTGCTGCAAGACCTAATCAAGCAGCTTCTT
>CAZZJE010000007.1:22265-24989 GCA_964654295.1 uncultured bacterium
CTCAGGTAGCGTCTCCTCGTCCTCCACCAGCAACACCTCCGCCTAGAGCTGCTCCTACTGCAAGACCTAATCAAGCATATTCTTCAGCAGCTCCCTCCGCTTTATCAGTTGATCCTAAACAGGCCTCTCGGACAGAATCATCAAATAATAGGCAGAATGCTTCCAATCATACAGTGTCTCCACACCTACCTAATAATCAAGTCAATAGTTGGAAAATTGAAAGCGCTACGCACTCAGCTGGTATTATTCCAGCTAATGGACATTCTTACCTTTCTAATTATAGAGTAATGAACAGAGAAGATTCCGAGAAGTTACTAAAAAATCTTCCGGAAGGTACTTGGTTATTACGTTATTCTGAATCAGATAAAAATCTAGTTATAAGTTATGTAGATAATAAACAGATTAAGCATTTGAGAGTACAAGATGAAAAAAGTGTAAATGAATATGCACAATTTCTTGGTGAAAATATAGAAAATTCAAATAAAAAAGGTCCTAATTTCTCTCAAAAGACCTCACCCATGTCTAAAAGCTTAGAGGAGCATCCTCTATATTACAATAAATTATCACTACAGCAATCAAAGCAATTATTATTAAATCAGCCAGAGAATACTTGGTTGTTGAGATTTTCAGAAGGAAGAAATGGTTTTCACATTGATTATATAAAAGATGGTGGGGTTCAAAGTATCTTAGTTTTAAATGAAAAACATATGAATTATTTAACAAGCTCATTAGGAAAAAATGTAAAGGAGATCGAACACCAATCTACCACACAACACACTGATTTAAGATCTCATCCTTCAAATCGAGGGGAGATGAATCGAGATCAAGCTGAAAATTTATTGAGTGATGCATCCGAAGGGACTTGGTTGTTACGCTTTTCAACATCACAACAAAAATTTGTCGTGAGTCACATGAGCCAAGGTAAGATAACTCATACGATTGTAGAAAATTATAAAGAGTTTGCTCATTTGAAGGGCTCCCTTGAGTGGCAAAAACCCCATATTCCAAGCGCAGAAGTGAATAAACATTATGGTGACGCAACTCCTATATTAAAGCAAAAAGCAACACAAAGCTCTCCTAGGCGGCAAAAGCCCGTGATTCCAGATGTGGATCGTAGTAAAATTTATGGTCAACCAATCAATTCGCCAACTAGTCAAGTAAACAAATTATCAAGAATGGACCAAGAGCAAGTTAATCAATGGTTTAATAACCTGGCAGCTCTAACTGCACAAGCTTTTGAAACAAAAGGAATTAAAAATAGTCAGGCACCCGGGCGCTTTAGAAACATTACCTCCCCTCATCACACCGCCTTCCATACTAAAGTTAACGGTAAGATCGAGTATTTACACGCCAATTATGTCCGAGTTCAAGCCTCTCCGAGGCAGATGTTAGTTACACAGGCACCTACCTATGGAACGGAACATCTTTTTTGGCAGGCAGCTCTCGAACAGGGCGGTAAAATTGTTGACTTAACTAATGGCCATGATAATTTAGCTACAAAAAAATATGACCACGAAGGCCATGTGATTGGTGAGCACCCTTATCGTAACTATCCGACTCAAATAGGAGTGCCAGAAAAATTTGGGAATAAAACTGTCACTTTACAAAGTTCAAGACCATTGTCTAACGGACTTCAGGGTAAGTCTGAAACATATATTGTAAAAGATAACGCAACAGGAAGAGAACATAAAGTCGTGCGTGAAAATTATACCGGATGGCCTGATTACGGAGCCGTTTCAGTTCAGGAGCTGGATAATTTAGTCAACACTTTCGCACCTGGTAATACAGGAGCACTTGTTCATTGTAGAGCCGGAGTTGGTCGTTCTGGCAGCTTTGTCATGGCTACTTTTATAAAAGATGCGGTTGCGAGTGGAAAGATGACAGAACAAAATGTCGAGCAAAAACTTGAAGAAATGATCATTGAGGCTAGAGAACAGCGCGGAGAGTCTTTCGTACAAGCTGAAGAACAGCTGGGATTATTAAAAGATTATGCCCTTCTGCTCCTTCAAAGAAAAGCTGGAATGAGATAGTTCGTATTCGCTAGTTTAAATTAAAAGATTAGTCAAAAGAAGACCTTCTGATTTAATCTTCTCGTTGGAAACTAACTTGTTGCCTCGATGGAGAGAGGTTTGTGTCGGATCCCATTCAGGTTCTGGCAAGTGATGCTGCATGCATAGCTCTCTGTATAGTTCCCTTCTTGGCAGATGAATATCGTTGCAGAGATTAAATGTGCCATTTAGACGCTTACTCAGGCTTAAGTCGAGAGCCTGCACAACTTCTTGCTGATGGATTAAATTTGCTATCTGTTTTCCTGTTCCAGGAAGTTTGTTGCCTTGCAGTCGAATCAACCGACTTGAAATCTCTCTTTGGGGGCCATAAATTTCACCTAATCGGAAAATCGAGAGCGTGATTCCATATCTCCTATAGCCATTCAAAACCTCTTCCGTTTCTAATAAAACTTCTGCTTGCGGATTTAATGGCTTTGGGGTTGTGTCTTCGGTTACTAAAGCTCCTTCATGTTCTCCATATACGGATGTGCTGCTCGTATAGATAAGATGCAAGGGGCGGTTTTTTAGATAGGGGGCTATTTCTTTTGCGGTTTGCAGATAGGTTTCAGTATACTCTTCTCGATGCTTAGGCGCGACAGCGATCAATAGGCTATCTAAAGGGAGAGCATCGGAATCAATCAGTGTTTCATCTAATTGATGCTCATGAGCTTGATAG
>CAZZJE010000008.1:0-22744 GCA_964654295.1 uncultured bacterium
GTGTGCTTATCGACAAATTTCTTAAAAGCTGAATAGGGAGTCGACTGTTCAAACTGTTTTGACACGATCCCATAATAGGCCTCTGCAAGATTTCCCAACTTTAGCGCTTTTAGCTGCTTACTAATGGGTTGAAAGGCAGGATCGCGCTCCTCTTTATCACCCTCTCCTTGCACCATCAAGCCGCGGTCAGTAAAGTGGTCTTCTGCCAAATGAATGCTATAAATACGCCACTTATCTCCCTCTTGCACCAAAGTATATTCTATTGGTTTCTCTTCTCCATTAGGAGCTCTCAAAAAGCCTTTGACTTCTAGCTCTCCATGCGGATTGACAGGTCCTGCAGTCATCAATTCAGCAGCTTCATGTGAAGTAAAAAGAGGATGTTGCAAGATAAACTGACGAAAAGCATCGAGAGTTGTTGAATGTTGAAACTCATGAGAGGTATGGTCATAATAGGCCTGATTTAGCTTACCTGATCTCAAAGCGGAGAGCTGCTGTTGGACAGTTTCAACGGCGGGATCTCTGCGATCAAACAAACCCACATAATACAAAAGCGCTGCGAGGGCCAAAACTCCAAGTAAACAGTAAACCCATAGCCTCAGCTCAGGCTGCTTCTCTTGTAAGGAGGGATGTTCTGGATGCTCCTGCGGAGAGGGATAATCATCGAGCGAACGCTGCTTATTATTTTGGAAAGGATCTGTGGAATGTTCCATATAGCATATCCTGTGTATAAACGATCAATCTGGGTATGACCATGCGTTGCCCTAGAGAAAAAATCAATCCAAAAAATTCATACCTTATTTTTTTAATCAACTCCTTAACAAAAAGTTGGTTGTAATGAGATTTTCGAGCTCATTTTTCGAAAGAGAAAATTTATGTTAGACAAAAAAATGGAAAAAAATAACAATGAACAGTGTTCACATTAAACAAATAGATTGAGAGCATGAAAAAGAGAGCCTTGGATATTAAGAAGCTAACACTTATAACAGCAAAAGAGCAGTTGCGTTTGTCTGGCAAGAATGAGTTGAATGTGCGAATGATTGCTAAACAGTGCGGTTACTCCATTGGAACTTTTTATAATCTCTTTGATAACCTAGACGATCTTTTGCTCCAGTTAAATGGAGAGACGCTTCAGGCTCTAGAAAATGCGCTTTTACTGGCCATGCAGAGTGCCACGACTCCCCAAAGCCTCATGCGTCAGTTATGCACAGCCTATATTACTTTTGCTAGGGAGCATCAAGCCGAGTGGCAGCTACTCTTTGAAACGCGGGCAGCCGAAAATCCGCCAGCCTGGTACCAAGAGCGAATTGACCATCTCTTTCGAGCCATTCGGTTGCATTTAAAACCGCTGTTAGGTGGCAGCGATGCCCAGGCTGATCAGGCTTTAAAAATTTTATGGGCTTCTATTCACGGCATCTGTTCTCTAACCCTCTCGGGAAAGTTGCGTGTCACTGGAAGCCAGCAGCCAGAAGAGCTTTGTGAAACCTTATTTCACCACTTTTTAGTTGGATATCGCGTGTCGGAGGTCTATTCATGACCTTTTTTTGGATTAAAAATGAACAATGTTCAATTTAAGGAGTAGGAATGTCTAATCCCTATCTATTGCAGTTCTATGAACGTCTCGTGCCATCGACTTTTTCACCCTTCTTCTATCTTATCCTCTCAATAGTTGGCGGGATGGGAATTTTATTAACATTATTGAAATCTCTGATGCCCTCCCATGCAGCCATCAAAAAAGTGTGGCAAGCCTACACACCTTGGCTGGTTCTCGCTCCAATTGGCTACTTAGCACTCTCATTTGGCTCGCTTACTTTTATGCTGCTCCTGCTCTTCTGCTCTCTCCTCTGTCTCAAAGAGTTTTTTCGTGCCACTGGAACCTATCAAGACCTAAGCTTTGTGGGAGTCGTCTATTTAACCACATGTGCAATCTATTTGAGCGAACTCTTATCGGGACGTGGCCTGGCAGAGAAGTCTCTCATCTTTGGGATCCTTAGCCTTTCTCTTATCCCTATCTTACGCAACCGTTATGAAGGGATGCTTCAAAATTTGGCTTTAAGCCTCTTTGCCCTAATCTATTTCAGCTGGTTTCCCTCCTATCTCGCTTCTATTGCCACAAAAACCGATGGCACACTTTACCTACTCTTTTTGTTTCTAGGAATTGAGCTAAATGATGCTGCGGCCTATCTGAGTGGCAAGCTGTGGGGAAAGCATCCCTTAATTTCGCGCATTAGTCCCAACAAAACTGTTGAAGGCACATTAGGAGCTTTTCTGTTTATTGCTCTCTACGTTTTATTAACAGCTCATTGGCTCCCTTTTGCTCCAGCCTCTTTTCAACTATTCGCTTTCGGCTTGATCGCCCTAGGGGGTGCGTTAGGAGATCTGCTGGTTAGTGTGATCAAACGCGATATTGGAGTGAAAGATATGGGGGCTTTGATTCCGGGGCATGGCGGCCTATTGGATCGTTTAGATAGCCTCCTCTTTGTCTCTCCTCTCTATTTTTATCTACTTCAAGCTTACCAAATCATTTAGGAAAAATATGCAGCGTTGGAATTACCACCCTAGTCTTTCAGCAAAACTCTCTTGGAAGGAGAGACTGTTGCAATTTCCAAGAGATTACGACCTCTTTTTTGCGTGCATCAAGCAACTATGGCGGCTTTTTTTATACTGTTTTATGCGTCTCTACTTTCGGCTAGAAGTCGTCGGGAAAGAGAATTTACCAGCTGGAAACTTTGTTGCGGTGTCAAACCATACAAGCCATTTAGATAGTGCTCTAATCTTATGTAGCCTCTCCTATCGGCGCATGAATCAGCTGCACGCTGTCGCTGCAGCCGACTACTTTTTACGCTCTTCATGGCGGCTATTTTTTGCAGCTATCTTAATGGACGGCATCCTATTTGAACGGCAGAAAAGAGCCTCGCACAGCTTGATCCAGTGCGAAAAAATTTTAGAAGGAACAAAAGAGTCACTGATCTTTTTTCCGGAGGGCACACGTTCAAAAGATGGTTCGCTTCAGCCATTCAAAAATGGCGTTGGCTATTTGTTAGCTGGCAAAGAGTGTGTTGCTTTACCCATTTATATTGAAGGGGCTCACCGAGCATGGCCAAAAGGCTGCTGGCTGCCTCGCCCAAGGAAGATTCGCCTCGTCATAGGCGCTTCGATTTCATTTAAAAGACTTTCTAGGAGTCGTGAAAATTATCAACTGATCTCCGAATGTCTCTTTGCAACTATTAAACATTTAAAACAGAGGGAACTCGTATGTTAAATAAACTCTCTTATTTAGGTTTACGTCTTTTAACACGAACAGTGGGAAAGATGAGCCAAGGCATCCAACTCGCTTTAAGACATGGGTTGACGGCAGGTAAAACCTTAGATTACATCTACCGCAACCAGCCGCAAGGGATCAGTTGGATAGGTCGCTGGATCGATGCAAAGTTTTTATCTCATCCTGGCTGGGAAGCAGTCAGAGAGCGCAGAAGATCTCTAGAGCTTTTAATGGAAAAGAGTGCGAAGGAGCTATTGCGTCAAGATCGTGCTATTGCGCTGCTTGATATCGCTTCTGGTCCTGCATCCTATATTTTGCAGCTCTTAAGAAAGTTAAAAGGTTATCCCATCTATGCCGAGTGCCGTGATATGGATCTGCGCTGGGTAAGGGAGGGAGAACAGCAGGCTAAAAGATTAAATTTAACAAACATTAAATTTGCTAAAGGCGATGCCTTTGATAGAAGCTCCTTTGATAGCTTAAGCCAAAAACCAAATCTCATCATCTCTTCTGGCTTTTATGACTGGATTAATGCTGAAGAGCAAATCAAATCTTCCATTCACATTGTCCATCAACTTCTCGATACGGCAGGACACTTTATCTTGACCTTTCAAATGGCCCACCCCGATTTAGAGATGACTCAATATCTTTTTAAAGACTTTCATCATCGGCCACTTCGTATGACAATGCGTCCAGAAAGTCAATTTCGAAAGTGGCTAGATGAGTGCGGTTTCGATGTCACTTCTGCTCTTCAAGATCGCCATGGCTACTATGCCGTTTTACAAGCTGTTAAAAGAGGTTAAATGATGGCTAATTTAGGATTATATGAATGGAAATATCCAGCCAGACGCCTTATTCAGGGTCTGCTACCTCTCTGTAAAAATATTAATCCCAACTACATCAGCTGGAGCATGCTTCCAGTAGGAGTGTTGGTTGGCTGCTGCCTTACCTATGGGCTACAAGGCTCGATCGTGTGTCTATTTCTTACCATTCCACTTACCTTTTTACGGATGTTCCTTGGAACAATCGATGGATTGATCGCCGAATATTTCAATAAACGCACGGCGAAAGGAGAGATATTAAACCGCTTAATGCCAGAATTATGTGATCTGTTTTATCTACTTCCTCTTGCCTATTACTCTCCCCTAATAGGGATTCTTTTAATGTCTGTAGTTTGGTTGACAACCTTTTCTGGCTTAATTGGCTTTGTGGCTAAAAAGCCGATACAAAGCATCGGTCCGGTTGGTCAAACAGATCGCTTAGCTGCCTTTCTGATCTTTATAGCTTTGACGCTGGTCTCTCATCTTTTTGGATGGAACATCGATCTGATAAAAGGATTTATTTATTGGTCTCTGATTGGAGGCGTCTGCACCATTCTATTGAGATTGAATCGCACCTTAAAAGAGGCCTCCCATGGATAGTCTAATGTTAAGAGATGAGATTTGTTGTCTAAGTGGCAAGCTCTATTTCAACTATGCTGCTACAGCGCCTCTTTTAAAAAGCAGCGCGACAGCGATGATACAACGTATCCAGGAAAATAGAGAGCCTCTATCAAGCCATTTTGATAGCTGGCTGGGTGAGTTGGAATCGGCAAGAGGTGTTGTCGCTCAATTTATTGGGGCTTCGTATGAAGAGGTTGCCTTTACCACAAGCACCTCTCAGGGGCTCTCACTGATTGCTGGATCAATCCCTTGGCAAAGGGGAGATCGGGTGCTCTATCCTGCTGATGAGTTTCCATCGAATCGCTATGTCTGGCAAAACTTAGCTTGTAAGGGGGTAGAAGCTATAGCCATTGCACCTCATCCCGAAAAGAGCTTTCTAGAGCAATTAACTGAAATGGACCTATCTCAGGTCAAAGCAGTCGCTCTATCTGCCATCTCCTATCTCGATGGTCGACGCCAGCCGATTCCTGAGATTGCAGCTTTCTGTCGCAACCATCAGATTTTATCTATTGTCGATGCGATACAAGCCGTTGGAGCTATTCCTGTCAATGTCAAGGAGTGGGGATGCGACCTTATGGCTTCAGGAGGACAAAAATGGTTATTTGGTCCGGTTGGCAGCGGATTTATCTATGTTCACTCACATTTAATAAACAGTTTGCATCCGGCAGTTGCTGGATGGGCAAGCTCAGCTTATGCTGGAGATTTCTTCAGTCAAGTTTACAAAAAAGCAGATGGAGCTCGCTGTTTAGAACCTGGGCTGCCTGATCTTGCGGCAGTATCAGGATTGAAAAACAGCCTACTTTATCTGCAAAAGGCAGGCATAGATTCTCTCTCTTCAAGACTACAAAGTCACGTTGAGACCCTACGCCACCATCTCTCCGCCAAAGGCCATTGCCTTCTTGTCAAAGGCCCTTGGAATAAAGGAGCGGGTATTGTTGCCCTATCTTTAGACCATCCTTCACAATTTGACTTTTGGAAGCAGCTAATCCATGATTACCCTATTCATTTTACTCTACGCAAAGAGATTGCCAGGTTTTCTCCGCACGCTTGTACAACTGATCAAGAAATGGAATGTCTCTTGGATTTAATTGGAAGTCCAAAGAGAAGCCAGCAAGTTCAAATAACCGCTCCTATTCAGCCACTCCCTCAAAAGCAGTGTCGTCACGCCTTGGTGACTGGCGCGACAGGAAGCTTAGGTCGAGCATTTTGCTATGGATTAGCCAAGCGTGGCATCAACCTCACCATAATGGCAACGGATCAAAAACGATTAGAAGATTTCGCTTTTGAACTAGAGCAGACTTATGCGATCCGCTGCACTGCTAAAGCACTTAATTTAAGCAGGAGTTGGGGTGAAGTTAGCCTAAACGAAGAGATTGATCTTCTCATTAATAACGCAGCCGATGCTTTGGCAGCTCCATTTGAAGATGTCACAGAGGAGCGGATGAAGGAGCTATTTGAATGCAACACGTTTGCTCCTATGCAGATGACACAAAGGCTGTTACCCTTTTGGCGGAAGCGAGGATATGGCGGAGTGATCAATGTCGTCACAGCGGGGGCACGCTGTACACTTCCCTTTTTCACTCTCTATTCCGCTTCTAAAGCAGCTTTATGGTCTTGGAGTGAAGGATTACAGAGAGAGTGGCAAGAGAGTGGAATCAAGGTCATGACATTTCTGCCTCCTCATATGGAAACTAATACGCTTCGCCGTCTCGGTCGATCTGCTTTGAGCTATTTTAAACGCTCTAAAGCTAAAGAGAATTTTGCCGATCCAGATTTAGTCGCCGAGGAGTGTTTAAAAGGTTTTTTTAATGGCCAAATGACAAGTTGCAGTTGGAAAAATCGGTTGAAGATTGCGTGCAATGCTCTCTTTCCCAATTGGATTTCAAAGAGAATTAGTAAAATGAGAAGAAAATAAACTACTTCCCATAATAGGCAATCAAAGCTTCTGCACGCTGGGGAGCGCATTCACGCACCTTTTCATAGATGCGTAATCCCTTGGCATTTTCTCCCTGCTGAAAGTAGAGCCGCCCTAACTTGAAGAGAACATCTGGATCTGTCGGCACCATTTTCAGCAAAATCTCATATTCTCTGATAGCTTCTAGAGGCATCTGAAGCTCTTGATAGCTATAAGCAAGCTGGCCATGCACCCATGGGTCATCGGGGACAAAAGCACATAAAATCTTAAACTCCTCGATGGCACGAGCTGCCATGGCTCGAAATTGCCCTTGTCGCTGCGGATCCACTTTTTTTGAAGGCCAGCGCCCCTCCTCTTCGTCCTCCAGCGGAGCAGCATAATGTTGAGACAGGACAACATAGGCATTAGCCAGGGCGCGATGAAAACTTAAATTTGTAGGATGATGCTTCACTAATTCAACATGCTCTTCGGCTGCGGCATGAAGTAATCCTTCTCGGACAGAATCGATATCTTCCCAATGCAGATAGTGACTTAAATATTCGGCATAGCAATTAAAAAAGCGCAAAAAATTTGGAAGTGCATAGTAGTTTTCAGCACGGCCTTCAAGCTTGGAGGCTAGGTTCCAGCAGAAATTAGCAACAGCGATATGATGCTCCATTGTTCCAGGCAAAAAGCCGACTACCTCTCGACAAGCTTTTAAATAGAGATCTCGCATCCCTTCCAAGCGCTCAATCTTGCGTGTGCGTGCATACAGAGACCAGAGGATATAGGCAAATAGAGTGAGGATAAAACAGGCAAAAGCCATGCCAACTAGATAGGTGGCTACTAAAGTTGGCAGGAGAGCTAAAATGAGAGCGGCTTCAACCAAAAGCAAGAGGGAGAAGAGAGCGTGCATCGCAACGTGCATATGCAAAAGCCTATCAAGTTTAGGCAAAAAAGTGCCGATCAAGACTTTTGCTTGCTCTTGATAGGTTAGAGAATCTGCAAGAACCCAAGTTCGAGACTCTCCAGTTAAAACTGCCATCTGCTCTGCTCGAAGCGAAAAATTATTTAGTAAGAAACGTAGCGCAGGATAAAACCTACGCTACACTCATTGACTCTCTGTTGAATCCAAACGATTCAAAACTCTCCATCCCATCCCTAATAGAGGAATTGCAACCAGTAGATAGAGATACCAATAGTCTCCATTCCAACGCAGCGTCAAAACTCCATCTTTGGAAAATAACAAGAGAATTAAACCAAAGACAAAACTCAAGGAGCCTAATAAAAGCAGCAGCAGGGGCAAAAGAGAACTTGGCTCCACTCTGCGAATTGGTTCTATAGGTTTCTCGTCTTCAACTTCTTCTTTGTCTTCTTCTATATCAAAAGGAGAACGTGGAATCCCGGTCGTTAAAGCTTGCTCTAAGCGATAAGGGGGATTCAAAGCAGAAATATGCGATGGTCGCCGCTGCTCCTTCGAAGATTCTTCCAAATGAGGCCCTTTTACACAGACTCCACAATAGGGGCAATCTTCTTCATGCCAGGCAACGTTTCCTTCACAATTCCAGCATAACTTCTTTTTGGGTATTGCACTCATCCCTTCAACCCAATAAGGTAGCAAGAAGAATAAATTCTTCTAGAGTTTCGATTGTTTGGCGTGATGTCACCTACTAAATCAAGTTTGAGCTCTTTGCCTTTGGTCTGCGTTAAAGCCTCGGGATTGAAATATTTTTCAGGGGTTAATATGGATTGGATATTAACCCCTGAAAAATATTTTGATCGCCAAAGCTTCACGCTAGCCGAAAGGGTAAAAAACTCAAAACTCAGGTTATAATGAGCGACGATTTCAGTTTTAGACCCAATGATCTTCAACGCCGCACATCACTTTGCCAAAAGGCTCCTTTTTTCTTCTACTTTTTAGTCAACAATTTTAAAAATTCTTTGGCTCTTTTTTTCCTTGCAGGAATTTTATTCAACTCATGCAGCAATAAAGCTACCGAAACCAACCAAATCCCCCCAAAACTATTAGTTTCTTGCCATCTCCCTTCTTCGCCAATAACCGCCCCTTCTCAACATTGGCTCTATCGCTTGATTCCAAGAGAGCGCGCTTCTATTCGCTGGTATGAGGTGGGTAAGTGGCCCCTCTGGATGCTTTTTGGCAATGACGATGATGGAATATTTGGAGAGCGTTCTGGGATGCCGGCTTACGAAAATCGTTCAGCAAGTGTGGGAACGGCAATCCGGTGGTGGCTGCGAAATCCTTTGCATAACTTCTGCTTCTATGTGATTGGAACAGCCGACCAGGCAAATAGTCGCCGAATCTTATGTCAATGGAGCCGAAGAGAAAAAAGAGTGTTAGAACCTAATCCCTGCTTCTTAGTAGCCCTACATGGAGGTAAACCTTTTATTTGTATTCGATGGCCATACAATGCAAAGCGTAAAGGCGAGCTCTATATTGGATGGAGAGAGAGAGGAAATTTTGGAATCAAATGCCAAATTTATGGCAAACGCCCACTCGCTCAACCGTCTGATTTTCAAGAGACAACAATTAATCCACCTGTAGAAGCCCCAGCCTCTTTTCGTAGACGGGATATGTCTAGCCGTGGTAAGTTGCTAATATGGCCTTTAGGCCCCAAAGATTTGCACGCTTTATAGCAGGGAGACTTTAACTTATGGCAGATGCAGGCACAAAAGAGTTTGATATCGTCGTTATTGGAGGGGGGCCAGGCGGATATCCGGCTGCTATCCGAGCGGCTCAAGCAGGGAAACGCGTTGCATTAGTAGAAGCCAAAGAGCTTGGAGGAACCTGTTTAAACCGAGGATGCATTCCTTCTAAAACATTGATTGCCAGTGCCGACATGTTAAAAAAAGCCGAAGAGGCCGAAGAGTTTGGCGTTCTAATCGGCAACCTCTCATTTGACTATGGTCGCATGGTTGAGAGAAAAGATCGCATTGTGGAAGGCATCCGCAAAAATTTAGAGGGGTTGATTGCTTCGAACAATATCACACTTATCCGCGGATTTGCCAAATTCTTATCGACTAACGAGCTAAAGGTCACAGGACAAGACAACGTCGTCATACGCGCAGCAAATATCATCATTGCAACAGGTTCTGAGCCGAGAAATCTGCCCTCTCTGCCTGTTGATGGAAAGCATATTCATAATTCAACAACCCTGCTGGAACTTAAAGCCCTTCCCCAAAGTATCATTATTGTAGGTGGAGGGATTATTGGATGTGAATTTGCTTCGCTCTTTTCTGCATTGGGGGTTCAAGTCACCATTTTAGAACTTCTGCCTCGCATTTTGCCAATGGAACCACAGGGAGTTTCTACAGCATTAGCTAAAGCCTTTGAGAAGAAAGGCATTGCAATGCATACCAATGTCGCTGTTAAAAGTGCAGAAGTCAATGATGGCAAGGTTCATGTGAAACTTAATGATGGCCCCTCCTTTGAATCAGACATTTTGCTGGTTTCTGTAGGAAGAAAGCTCAATACAGATGCCATTGGCCTGGATCGCACAGGTGTGCAGGTACAAGAGAATGGGTTGATCAACGTCAACAGTCGCATGGAAACGACTGTTCCAGGGATCTATGCCATTGGAGACATTGCCTCCAAATGGTGGTTAGCCCACGTCGCTACCCATCAAGGCCTTGTTGCGGCTAGTAACGCTGTTGGAATAGCTGCAGAGATGGAGTACCGCTCAATTCCCTCGGTCATTTATACAACACCAGAGATTGCCACTGTCGGTCTCTCTTTAGAAGAGGCGATCAAAGAGGGCTATCAAGCGACCTTAGGAGCGTTTCCCTATCAAGCCCTTGGAAAAGCGTTAGCTGTTAATGAGCCTGAAGGCTTTGCTCAAATTGTGATAGACAAGACGACTCATCAAATTTTAGGAGCTCAAGTTGTCGGCTACCAAGCCTCTACACTCATTGCTCAAATGGGCGTCGCCATTACCAACGAATTGACTGTAGAAAGCATTACGGAAACAATCCATGCGCATCCAACTCTGGCCGAGATGTGGCTTGAAGCAGCACTGATTGCACATGAAACACCGCTACATCTTCCACCGCCTCGACGTAAACCAGCAACTGCTAAAGCTTAACTTCTTCAAAACTATGATTGATCAACAGCAACTTAACCCATCGCCCTCTGTTAAAAAGCATCGTTTAAACGTTTTGCCTCCCAATCCAGAAGTAGATAGTGACGAGCGAGCGGTTAAACGCGGCCGCTTTCCTTCATGGCTGCATCGAAAGTTGCCTAAAGGTTCAGCTTTATGGGAAACAGGAAAAATTGTTCAAGGCAATCGACTTCATACCGTGTGTGAAGAGGCAAAATGCCCAAATTTGTTAGAGTGCTGGTCTAAAAAAACAGCGACTTTTTTAGTGATGGGCAAAGAGTGTACGCGCAGCTGTGGTTTTTGCGATATTGCCTTTACAAAACATCCTGAACCATTAGACCCCCAAGAGCCAGAGAGGGTAGCAGAATCAGTAAAGGCTTTGGGGCTAAAACATGTCGTGATTACCATGGTCGCTCGAGATGATCTACCCGATGGGGGAGCCACCCACTTAGCACAAGTTGTGCAAGCAATTAGAGCTTCTACTCCAGGCGTCACAGTTGAACTATTGGCTTCTGACTTAAATGGCAACTTTGACGCGTTAGAAGAGCTTTTAAAATGCCGCCCAGAAATCTATAATCATAATCTAGAAACTGTGAGAGCTTTAACTCCTCGCGTTCGACATAGAGCTACCTATGAACGCACCCTCTCAGTTTTAGAGTTTGCTAAGCACCATGCGCCTGATCGACAGATGCGTACAAAATCGGGGATTATGGTTGGATTAGGCGAAACGGAAGAGGAGGTCAAAGAGGCCTTAAGGGATCTGCAGGCTGTCGGCTGTGACATTGTAACCATTGGACAATATCTTCAAGCAAGCCCTAATAAACTACGCGTCAAAGCTTTTATTACGCCTGAACAGTTTGAAGCCTATGCCGCCTATGGTCGCTCGATTGGCATCCCTTATCTCTTTAGTGGACCTTTTGTTCGATCCAGTTATAATGCAGCCGTTGTCATTGAAGAAGCGAATGGATGTATTAAAATGCTGCATAGCAGCTAATTAATTTAAGCAAAGATAAAAAAATGAACTTTCCTGGAGAGTATCCAACAGATGGCGAACTGCCGGATTTTTCCTTATACGACGCCACAGACCAGCTGATCTTGACACATCGCGACGCCCATTTTGGCGGCAGCTTTCCAATTATGGAAGAGTATTATACTCAAGAAGATAACAAAGGGATTCAGCCTGACATCGATTTGGCACGCATTCAGCATTTAGCGGATGTTGAGAAGACGATGAGCGAAAATTTAGCTGCTCTGCTGCTCTCTGGTGCCGACGCTGAACGGATTAGCCGCTCGCGTCTAATGTATCGTCAGTTAAGGGATATCTTTGATATAGATGAGCCAAAAAATCCTATTCCCTCTTTAATTGCCGGACTTATTTTAGCTGAGCAAGAGGAAGAAGAGGAGGCGATAGAGGCCGTTGTTGCACGTGGAAAAGAGATTGTGCCAGCTCTTTTAGAGCTCATGAACAATCCCGACCTGCACGACCCTCTCTTTCCGGGCTATGGGCAAGCGCCTCTATTAGCGGCTCGATGCCTTGGAGAGATCAAAGATAGCCGCGCCATCATGGCACTTTACGAAATGATTGGCGACAGCGATATGTTTGATGAAGAGTTTGTTTTGAATGCTTTAAAGCAAATTGGCGATCCAGCCAGAGATTTCTTGCTCAAAGTTCTGCATGGCAAGCCATTCAATCAAGATAATGAAAAGGCTGCTATTGCCCTTCTCTCGTTCAAATCGGATCCCATTGTCTCGAAAGCCTGCTTAGAAACTTTAGAAAACCCGGAAGCTTGGAAGCATCCGCTTCTGTGCAGCTACCTTTTATTTGTCTGCGAAGGCTTGCAATCGCAAGATCTAAGAGAGCAGCTTCTACAGCTTGGTAGGCAAAAGGGATTTCCATCTGTTCTTCAACCCGATTTAGATGTGGTGGAAAGAAGTTGGAAGAACCAGCAAACGAGTGGAGGCTAAATATGATATCAAAGCCAAAAAAAAGAGCCTATCATTCAGAACATAGGAATATTCAGGCAGCTCAAACAAAGAATCGAATCTTAGAAACAGCTCAAAAGCTATTTCAAAAAGATGGCTTTGAATGTGTGACGATCGAAAAATTAGCCAAAGAGTCAGAAGTCTCCGAGCCCACCATTTACGCCCTTTTCCAATCAAAACGCGGTGTTCTTTTAGCTTTAATTGATGGAGCTCTTCCTAAAGAACAGTTTGAAGCACTTTTAGAAAAGACCGAACAAGAAAAAGATGTAAAAAAGCGGGTAGCCTATGGTGCTAAGATTGCGCGAAAAATCTATGATGCCGAAAGAGCCTTTATGGATATTTTTCGAGGGGCTTCTGTCTTAGCTCCAGAGTTCAAAAAACTGGAACAGGAGCAAGAACAGCGTCGCTATCTTCGCCAAGAAGAGACGATTGTAAAGTTAATGAATGAGGAATCTCTTCATAAAGGACTCAATGTAACGCGAGCAAGAGATATCTTCTGGGCATTAACAGGCCGAGATCTCTATCGCCTGCTTGTCGTCGAACGTGGCTGGTCTTCGGATGAATATGAGAGTTGGCTAGGTAAGCTACTAGTAAAAACCTTAATCAAAGGATGACTACGTCACTAATGTAGGCTCTTTCGCTGTCATCCAATAGGTTCTTAAAGTGTAGAGGGCAACTGAAATGGCTCCAAAAAAGACAATAATGAAGATAGAAATCTCTACGCTGCTGTCAAAATGGATAAGAAGAAGGTAGACGGGCAGCATAAATCCAAGCCAAGTCATAAGAGTTCCCCCAATCAAAAGAAATAGGGTATCTCCCGTTGCTGTGAGAACACCAGTAAGAAGAAGACGCAAGCCTTCAAACAAGATATAAAAGACACTTGCATAGAAGCCTAAAACGATTGGATCGTGCCAACTAGCTAGCTGCTCAGGGGTTGCATGAGGAAGAAAGAGTGTGATTAGCTGATCATGTCCAAAAGATACAACTATTACTAGAATTGCAAAGAATCCGACAACAAGGATCACTCCATTCCAAATGACCTCTCCCACCCGATGAAAGGCATTCGATCCAATGAGATATCCAATAATTGCAATGACTGCTTTGTTAATTCCTTCACCAAAAAAGTAGAAGAGCACATTCATGTTCTGACAAATACTTGCCACCGTGATGTAAATCACCCCTTTAGCATCCATCATATGATAAAAATAGGCCCAGCCGATCCCCTCTAATCCGTAAAAAAGCGCATTTGGAAACCCGATACGCAGACAGTTTCGCATCGTTTCTCGATGTAAACGCCACTTTCCTGTTCCAAAGTGAAGGCGATTTGTTTTTCTTAAAAAGAGAATCATCAAAATAAGTGCTTGCAAAACCGCGCCAATACTTGTTGCAATAGCAGCTCCTTTTGTGCCCATAGGAGGGATCCAGCCTTCGACACCAAAGATAAGTAGCCAATCAAAGAGCACATTTAAAGCATTCGTTCCAATTGCCAACAGACTAACGAGATGCGTCTTCCCTCGGCCAATATAAAAACCTGTCAACGCAGCGCTCAATGCAAAAGCGGGTCCAAAGTAGAGCATCCAATTAAAATATTCCCGTGCCAGCTGCTTTTCCGCTCCATATCCAAAGAGCCAAAAGCCCCCCCAATAACCAACAGGAATAAATAGAAGTGACGTTCCCAGCGCAAACCAGATCATTTGCCAAACCGGCTCGCCTATGCGCTGATAATCTTTTGCGCCGTAGTATTGCGCCACAAAGACTTCACTGATCGATGCTAAAACGATTGCGGCAAAGACAAAGACCCAACCTGACGTAGATGCATGCACTGCTGCTGTCATCGCTTCGGTTGAATAGTTAGTCAAAAAGATACGGTCGACAAATAAAATTGACAAAAAAGAGAGCGACGAGAGCATCAAGGGAAAAGAGATGCTCCACAATTCTCGAATGCTGCCTTGGGGATGTTTAGTTAAAGCCATACAAATATTTATCCTCTTTAAGGTATTTTAACAAAGAGAAATTAAGAGATAATTAAAAATTCGTAAGGCTTTTTAAAATAAAAAATTTACACACCGTCGATTATTTACAAATAAATTTAGACCTGACTGCAAGAGGTATTTGACAATAAATTCTTTATTTCGCTACATCAGCATGGTTTAGAAAAACTGTTCCAAAAACCATAGGAGAATCTAATGGCTATTACAAGTAACTTAGGCATGCTGCTTCTGGCGATCTATTTAATTTTAGTAGGGATTACCTCTTTTGGTGTACCGATTCCTTCTATGATTTTAGGCATCTTAGCGGTTGTTGCGGGGGTCTTAATTTTGATTGGCCGTTAATTTAGATCGATTGAAAAAGATTGGAAAACTTAGCTTTTTTAACATGCCGCTGATAAATCGATTCTTCAGCTTGTTGGCTATCTAATTCTATGTTAGGATGCCGACATGAATCATGGAGGGATAAATGAAACCGGTAGCGACACTCTTATGGCGGCTCACATTGATCTGTCTATTTGCATGCCTCTTTGCAAGCTGTGAGAAGCGAACAACTATTGTGAATATGTTGGATGAGAGAGAAGCTAACGAAATCATCGTTTTCCTGTCAGGAAGAGGGTTTGACGCTAAGAAAGAGCGTAACATTACAGGTGGTGGTGGAGGTGGCGAAGCGGCTGCGACATGGAATATTAGCGTGCCTGCCGACCAGACCACCGAAGCCATGTCTCTATTAAATCAGCAGGGCCTACCTAGGAGACGCGGCGAAAACCTCTTAAAGCTATTTGGCAATTCTCAGCTTGTTCCCTCGGAATTGCAAGAAAAGGTGCGTCTACAAGCGGGCCTTGGAGAGCAAATTGCCAACACGATTCGAAAGATGGACGGGGTTTTAGATGCTGAGGTTCAGATCTCCTATCCCGAGGAGGATCCTTTAAATCCCAAAGCCAATGAGAAAAAGAAGATCACGGCTGCTGTCTATGTCAAGCATTCGGGTGTTTTAGATGATCCCAATGCCCACCTATCAACTCGCATTAAACGCCTTGTTGCAGGCAGCGTCACAGGGTTAGACATTGATAACGTGACCGTTATCTTAGATCGCGCTCGCTTTGCTGACGTTGCCCTTGGCTCTCTCTCTAATGAGAGTGAACAGGAGTATGTGACCATTTGGAATATTGTCCTAGCTAAAGAGTCTGTCACACGCTTTCGGGTTATCTTTTTTACCTTTTTGATCCTGCTTCTTTTCCTCATTGCAACTCTTCTCTGGTTGCTTTGGAAAATGATGCCGCTACTAAAGGAATATGGAGGGCCAGCAGCACTCTTCCAACTTCAGCCTCTCAAAAAGAACGAACCTTTAGAAGGTGAAAATGCGGAGCTTCCAGCTGCCGAGCAGAAGCCCAAATCTGATGAGGATGAAGAGGACGAGTCGATTACATAAGAGCTAAGAAACGACTATGGAACAGGGCAGGCAAAACGCAAGCAGGCCATTTTTTTGGGCTCTCATTAACCATTTTCATCAAGGCTCAAGTGATGCATTGATGAAAATGCTCCCTCGCAGCCTAGCAGAAAATCTATTGGAAGAGCCGAGCGATCAAAGAGAGATTGCCCCCTTTCTCTCCATCACGCCCGAACATTTTCTTTTAATTCACCCCTCCTGGCTCGTCGATTATTTAAAAAAAATTGAGATGCCATTAAAGTCTGCTTTAATTGCCTCGATTACGGAAGCGCTGCATGAACCCTTAGCTCAAGAGTTTCACTTAGAAACGGAAAGTCTGCCGCGTTTGGGAGAAAAGGTGCAAAGGACTTTAAGAGAAACCTTTTGGAGTCAAATAAAGCCTCTTCACATCCTTCCACTAGAGATGCTTCCTGAGTCGATTTTTGCGCCCGTGTTACTTTGGGAACCACATTACTTGATCGAATTGATCGATACCCTTGGGCTCTACGATTTAGCCGTCACACTTCGTTATGTTGTCGATAAAAAGAGGTTACAATGGGTCTATTCAGCTCTTTCGACGCAGCAGCAGCAGATGCTAAGGCAGTTGCAAAAGCGACGTGAGCAGCTTAAGGTCCCCTCTATTGATTTATCCAAGTGGGAAGGAGATCGCAGCTGGTTAATCCAGCAGCTGCACAAACGTGGGTTATTGCGATTAGGAAGGGCTCTATACCAGCAGCCGGAAGATCTGCTCTGGTATTTTTCTCATCGGTTTGACAAAGCTAGGGCACAAGTGATCCTAAATTATGCAAGACAGCCAAGCCCTCAAGCTGTTCATGAGGTGCTTGTTAAACAGGTTATGGAACAAATTCAATCTATACAAGCGAAGAAGACATTGTGAGTAAAAAAAAGCTTTTTTCTCAAATCTATGGCGATAACATCCATCTCGCTCCTGGTGTCAAACATCTGCCTGCAAAAGATGTCGGCAAAGTTCTTGATGCTGAAGAGCTCTACAAACAAATTCATGTTGATGTAGAAAAGTATCGGATGCAAGTAGCTAAAGAGTGTGAAGAACTCAAAGAGCAAGCGCAAAAAGAGGGGTATGCAGCCGGCTTTGCTGAATGGGCAGAACATGTGGCAGCCTTAGAAACGCAAATTCATGATGTGCGTAAAGAGATAGAGAAATTATTAATTCCAATCGCTTTAAGAGCTGCTAAAAAGATTGTAGGCCGAGAGATTGAACTCTCTGAACATACTGTTGTCGATATTGTAGGTAGCTCGCTAAAGTCTGTCGCTACCCATAAAAAGATTGCGATCTATGCAAATCGACGAGATCTAAACGTTTTAGAAAAATATAGGGAAGAGCTTAAAAACTTATTTGAGCATATTGAGACCCTTTCCCTAAGGGAGAGAGACGACCTTGCGCCCAACTGCTTTATCATTGAAACCGAAGGCGGCATCATCAACGCCCAAATTGAAAACCAGTGGGCGATTTTAGAACAGGCTTTTTCTGCGCGTATGAAAAAGACTCTTCAAGGATCGGCAAGTGAAGGGACAAAGACAATCCAAGGGTCGACGGGTGAAGAGGTGATGCCTGAAAGAGAAAATACACCTTCAGAAAATAGGCCCTAGGAGAATGTTCATGCGATCGCTAGCTTTCAACCGTTGCTGGATTGGACTCTTTTTAATCGGTATCATCTTTTGGGTACCTCTACAGGCTGATTCCATGCCAGTCGTTCAGCCGACTCTGCTGGCTGCAGCGCAAGATAACACGCTCTCACGCCCCCCGACAAACCCTCCAACAACCCCTCCAGGAGCTGCTGCTAAAACAGCGAATGCTGCCACAAATACAGGCTCTGCAGCCTCTTTGAGCACGGGACCGGCGCAAGATATTTATAAACAGTTAGATCAAATCAAACGCCCCTCGCTTCTAACACAGGCAGCTGTTTTAACGCTCTTCTCGCTGATGCCCTTTATCGTCATGATCTTAAGCGCTTTTTTAAAGATCGTGATTGTGCTCTCGCTTTTGAGAAGTGCCTTGGGCGTTCAGCAGGCACCTCCCAACCAGATTATCAACGGCGTCGCCCTGATGCTTAGTATGTTTGTGATGTATCCTACTGCTGTATCTATGTATGATGAGGGTTTAAAGGCCGTTGCTCATCTAGAAGCGCCAGAATCTCTTATTTCGGAAGGCTCATCCACTTATATCCTTGAAATTGCTTCAGCTGTTCGAGAGCCTCTCCGCGAGTTTCTTAAGAAGAACTCTAGCGTCAAACACCATGCACTCTTTTACCGTATGGCGTATAAAGTTCTTCCGGAAGACCATCGTCCGAATCTTAAACCTGATGACTTCATTATTTTAGTCCCCTCTTACATCACTAGCCAGCTTAAAGATGCTTTTGAAATTGGTGTTTTGATCTATATTCCCTTTTTCGTCATCGATATCGTGACATCCAATATCCTATTAGCGATGGGGATGATGATGCTTTCGCCGGTTACAATTTCGATGCCGTTGAAGCTGTTTTTATTAGTAATGTTAGACGGATGGACCCTATTAGTCGAAGGCTTAGTCTCGACGTTCCGTTAATGAGTAGGGAGAGAAGGCTATGATTCAGTCGCACATTATTGAACTTGCTTATCAAGGGATGCTTTTAATTTTAATTTTATCGGGTCCACCGATCTTGATTAGTATGTTTTTTGGGGTTTTAGTGGCTATTTTCCAGGCAGCCACACAGATCCAAGAGCAGACACTCTCTTTTACCATCAAGCTCGTGGCTGTGACTGTGACTCTGATGCTAATGGGAACTTGGTTGGGAGGATTGATCTTTGCCTTTTCAACGACTATTTTCACCCGCTTTCCCCAATGGAGCCTATCGGGGTCATGAATGAAGAGGGATACGGCTACGCCTTTATTTTTTTAAACAACGCTTTAGCGTTACGCGATCCAACAATCGCTCTCTCCCTCTTTTTTCTTTTCTTAGCGCGCATTTTGCCTATCATCAGCTTGTCGCCTTTTTTTGGATCGCGCGTTTTGCCCCACCCGGTTAAGGTCTTTTTTGCGATCTGCCTATTCGTTATTTTTTTGCCAAAACTGCTGCAAGTCACGACACAACCCATTTCTTATAATTGGAACTTAGTGACGCTCGTCGCTAAAGAGCTATTTGTTGGACTGATCATCGGTTACCTTGTCAGCGTTCCGTTTAATATCGTGCAAAGTGCTGGAATTTTAATTGATCACCAGCGCGGCGGTGCTAGCTTGATGGTGAACGATCCAACCGTCCAAAACCAATCTTCGCCTCTCGGTACTCTCTTTAATATGGTTTTGATCTATCTATTTTTCTATATGGATCTCCCCTTCGTCGTGCTAGATATGATTATGGATTCGTATGATATCATTCCACCGGATCAATTCTTCAATCCGCTCTTTTTCTCCAATGATGCCCCTTTCCGCCAAATAGTCACCAAGAATTTAAATAACATCATGGTTGTCTCTATCCAGTTGGCGACTCCCGCTCTACTCGCTATTTTAATGACAGATTTCTTCTTGGGGATTGCTAACCGCTTAGCTCCACAGGTGCAAATCACCTTCTTAGGCATGCCATTAAAATCGCTTTTGGCTTTAACAGTTATCTGTTTAGGTTGGAAGATTTTAACTTCTCAATTCCTAAAAGACTCTTATACTTGGATTAATACGGTGAGAGAGTTACTACCTTCTTTTTCTATCGGGGAATAGTTAATTTTTTTAAATAAACTTGTCAAGAAGCCTTAGCTACACGTCAACGTTTGGAATAAGGCGACTTGTCGAGATGTTGGCATACCAGAAAAAATTTAGCTGCATAAACCAAGTTCTGTCTTCAAACGCTCCAAACCAACGCTGTTGATCAATGTTTGCAGGGGTAAAAAGAGTGGATTTGGAAGCGCATCCCAATCAAACCAGCACCAATTTTCACAATTTTGTGGCTCGCGAGGCTCCAATCTCCCTTCAAATTCGGGAACAATCATGAATAGAGTAACAAAATGATGATCTTTTGCAATGACATCACTTGTCCAAGGACCCGGTAATACACGCCTTGCCTTTAGCCCCGACTCCCGCATCAGCTCGCGTCGAGCACACACTTCAGGAGACTCTCCAAAACGCAAATACCCTCCCGGAAATGACCACTGTTCCGCTCCATAATTAGATTTATGCTTGCCAAGCAGCACTCTCTCTTCATGATGTACAATCACCCCCACTCCAATATGAGGCTGCTTTTCATGATGAGAAAAGACTTCGCTTAATGTGATATTCTGCATGGAATTCATTTTTTATCTCCTCGGCTAAAAGCCGCATTGTGCAAAGGAATTATTCGACTGTCTAGAAGAAAAAACGGTTATCAGTTGTTCTATTCTCAAAAGAAAATTATAATTAAGATTGGAACACGTAAACATTTGTTAGTCAACTAGTTACACTTAAGGAGTCTAGCATGCATATCGGATGGCGTCGCATTGGACGATCTCTATTTATTTTAGGCATTCTTTTCTCAAACTTACTTGCATATGAAATCAACGCACAAGAAGCCGGTTTGCTTCAGACAAAAGATGTCGCAACTATTATGGATCAAATTTTCAAGCAGCATGTGCAAACCAAAAATATGAATGTGGAGCTTATGCGGCATTCATTTGGAATTTATATCGACCAGTTTGATCCCGATCGAGTCTATCTGTTACAGAGCGAGGTGAATGAGTTTACAAAGATGGGTGATGATCAGTTGAATCTTGTCATTGAACAGTATAAAAAAGGCGATTTCACAGCTTTTAAACGGCTTAATGAAGTGATTCAAAAAGCAATTACTCGTGCCAGAAGTTATCGTGCTCAACTAGAAAGCAATCCTACAGCGCTCTTCGCCACAACGTTAAACGGTCTATCAAACCGTGTGGTGACGGAAAATCGTCCCTTTGCCAAAGATGCAGTTGAACTACAGCAGCGTATTCGACAACAGATTATTGACTTTATTACTTTAGAAAAGGCGCGTTATGGCGATTTAAGAGTTACACGCAATGCGCAGCGCACATTAAGCATGTTAGAAGATGATTTGAGAGAGCATGAAAATAGTTATCTTTATGTCGATGAGGATGGCAATCCTTTCACTGCCAAAGAGCAAGAAAATCTATTCACGCTGCACGTTCTTAAATCATTAGCAAAAAGCTTAGATGCCCACACCTCCTTTTTCAATCCAGCTGAAGCACATGACATGCGTATTAGACTAGAAAAGGGATTTGATGGAATTGGTGTAACCACGCGTCGAACAGTCCAAGGAATATTTGTTGATAAAGTTCTACCCAATTCCCCTGCTTCTAAAAATGGTAAAATTAAAGCGGGCGATCGTATCGTAAAAATTAACAACACCAAAGCAACGGACTATACCCCTGATCAGCTAGAAGAGATCTTTTATGCCAAAAAAGGTGAAGTTGTCTCTCTCGAACTAAAAAGACATGCACAGCCTGAATCTGACCCCGAAACCTATCTAGCCACACTGACCTCCGCAGCAATTGAAGTTGACGAAGGACGAGCTCAATCGATGTCAGAACCTTTCCAAAATGGATTGGTAGGCGTCATTAATTTGACATCTTTTTATAAAGGAGAAAATGGAATTAGCAGTGAAGAGGATGTAAAAACAGCAATCCAAAAACTTAAAGGAGAGGGCGACTTACGCGGTTTAATTTTGGATTTAAGGGACAACAGTGGAGGCTTCTTAACCCAAGCAGTCAAAGTTGCAGGTCTCTTTATCACCAATGGAATTATTGTGATTTCGAAATACTCTTCTGGAGATGAAAAATTTTATCGTGACATGGATGGTAAACGACTCTACAGCGGTCCATTGATTATTCTTACCTCTCGAGCTACCGCATCGGCAGCAGAAATTGTTGCACAGGCACTGCAAGATTACGGCGTTGCCTTGATTGTTGGAGACGATCACACCTATGGAAAAGGGACAATCCAAAGCCAAACAGTGACTGAAAGCAATGCCACCAGCTACTTTAAAGTGACTGTTGGAAAATATTACACCGTTTCTGGAAAAACGCCTCAGCTGCAGGGCGTCAAAGCAGATATAGTCGTTCCAAGCCGCTATTCAAAAGAGAGCCGTTTTGGAGAGGAGTATTTAGAATACACTGTCCCCTCATCTGATGCCATCACACCCTCTTACCAAGATCCTTTAGCGGATATCGATCCCGATTTGAAACCTTGGTATCTACGCTATTATATGCCAACTTTGCAGAGTAAGAGAGCAGATTGGCAATGGATGCTTCCAATCCTCCGTAAACGCAGTCAGCAGCGCTTATCGGAACATCAGGAGGCTTATCAGAGCTATTTAGATGGTCGATATGATGTAAAGGGTGAGATGCCCGACTTACAATTAGAAGAGGCCGTTAACATTCTTAAAGACATGACGATTTTACAATCGCATAAGCATGACCAGCCTGCAAAAGCTCAAGTTGCACAAGAATTATCACCGGCTCATTAAAAAATAGAAAATGTAACTTGTGAAAACAGCTTTATCCTAAAGCCTTCTAACACAAGGGTTAAACCTTGTGTTAGAACAAAATATTGTTTGTCATGCCTGTGACAGCATCTTTTTATTCTGATAGTTTCTATTGCAGA
>CAZZJE010000009.1:0-21795 GCA_964654295.1 uncultured bacterium
TTACGAAGAGATAAATTTTTTCCCTAGGAAAAAATGCTCAGCGGGAATTGTTGACGTTTTATTCAAACTTGTTGAAGTTATTGGCAGCTCTGGGCTATTGAGAGCCTTGATTTATAAGCGTAGCTAAAGCTTTTAAATCCATTTTTTTGTACGGAAAAAGTAGAGCATTCCCAAAGCGACAGATAGCATCATAATGACACAGACGATAAAGCCTATCTGTGAATGAAGGCCCGGAATATTATCGAAATTCATGCCATAAAGACTAGCGATGAAGGTTAAGGGAACGAATGTTGTTGAAACAACAGTCAGAACTTTCATGACCTCATTTAGCTTTTGACTGATCGTGGAGAGATAGATATCGAGCATGCCGCTAATGAGATCGCGGAACGTTTCGATGGCGTCGATCGCTTGAACAGTATGGTCATAGGCATCGTGAATATAGAAAATGGTCGAGTGCTGGATGATTGGATTATCTAGGCGCATATATTGGCTGACAACTTCTCGCATAGGCCAAACAGCTTTACGTAAAAGAGTGACCTCTTTTCTAATCGACTGGATTTTCCAAATTGAGCTGCGGGAAGCGCGATTAAGCAGCTCCTCTTCCAAAGCTTCTAACCGCTCATCTACCTGTTCTAAGACGATATAATATTGATCGACTAGGAGGTCTAAAAGCGCATAGCAGAGATAGTCCGTTTTACTACGCCGCAGACGGCCAGAGGCAGCTTGCAAGCGAGCAATAATAGGATCAAAGGCTTTGGGATCATGTTCAACAAAGGAGATCACATAGTTTGCCGTCAAAATAATACTGACCTGCTCGTCGCAAAGCTCTTGTGTTTTTGGGTCAATTGTCAGCAATCGGGTGACAATATAGATATATTTTTCATAGTCATCTAATTTTGGTCGCTGAACAGGATTTAGAATGTCCTCTTGCACAAGAGGATGAAGATCGAATAGTTCACCAACTTTTCCAACAAAGGCTGGCTCAAGGTTACCGGATATATGGAGCCATCCAACACTTGTTGTAAGATCTTTTAACTTTTTAGCACACTCTTCGATTGGCTCAACACGATCTGACAATTCTGAGCTATTATAGATGATAAGCCGACAAGTTAAAGGCACGGCAGGGAGGGTGCTGCCGTGCTTTCTGAAGCGTTTCGCAAGATAGCCTGGAGATTTTCCAGCAATGGCGTGATAGCCGCGCCACATATGCGTCATTAGGCTGTCCGGGCAAGAGGTCTTGACTCACAAGTTGTCGCTAAGTTGCGTTCGATCAGGTCAATTTGACGGCGCAACATCTCGTCGGAATCCATCTTTTTCTCAATAGCCTTGCATGCATGCAGCAAGGTGGAGTGTGTTTTTCCGAAAGAGGCTCCCAGCATCTGAAGGGATTCGTTAATTAGCTTACAGGCAAGGTACATGGCTACTTGGCGAGGCAATGCAACCTGTTTTGTTCTTGAAGTTCCCTTGATATCGGAGACTCTTACCTGGAAGATTGTAGCGACTCCTTTAAGAATCTGGTCGACGGTGATTCGCTCTTTAGGAGCTTGTTGAAAAAGCTCTTTTAAAATCTTTTCAACAAGATCTTCCGTGACTTGCAGATCGAGCAGGCGGCAATGAGCGCAAAGACGATTGATGGCTCCCTCTAGCTGACGAACGTTATTATAGATATGTTCGGCGATGAAGAAGGCAACGCGTTGCGGAATTTCCAAACCACGCTGGCAAGCTTTATGTTGCAAAATGGCAACACGTGTTTCCAATTCTGGAACTCCCAGATGAGCCACGAGACCCCACTCCATTCGAGCGATCATACGTTCAGAAAGCTTTAATTGAGCAGGCGGTTTATCACTTGTGATGACAATTTGCTTTCTTTGGTTGATCAGTGCCTCAAACATATTACAAAATTCTTCTTCAAAATTGAGACGGTTTTGTAAGAATTGGATATCATCCACCAGGAGAACGTCGATATCAGAACGATAAAAGCGCTTCATGCGGTCGACTGATTTATTACGCAAACTATCGACTAAGTCGTTGATAAACGCTTCAGTCGTAATGCAATGAACGCGAAGCTTTTTATGATTCTCTCGAACATAGTGACCAATACTATGCAGAATATGTGTTTTTCCAAGACCGACTCCCCCATGAATGAAGAGTGGGTTATAGGAGTGTCCGGGGCGAGTCGCAACACCTAAGGCAGCTGACTTAACAAATTGATTGTTAGGACCTTCAATAAAAGTTTCGAAGCGATAATTTGGATTGAATCGCGCTTCATACTCTGACTGATCGGCAGCCGATTCCTCCTCGCGAGTGCTAGGATGAAGGGTTACTGAAGTTTCAGCTGACTGCTTTGGAGCGATGACAAAATGGATGACTGGCTCGCCTTTTGAGTCAACGGGTAGAAAAGAGCAGAGATCCTTTTTGTAATTGGAAAAGAGGTACTCTTTAACAAAAATATTGGGGACTTCCAAAGTTACAGCCTGGGAATCGCCTTGCAATAGGCGAATGGGCGCCAGCCAGTTTCCAAAGGCAGTAGCAGAACAGCGTCGCTTCACACTTTCTAGGAATTGGTTCCAAGCATCTTGCGCTTCGCAAGCTGACATATTGTTGATCCTTTGTGATGACATGTTAGCAATCGTTACTTTTTACATCGCATCTCATTTCGGATGATCTTTTGTCAACCGAAACTTTTACATGTTGCGAGTTATGAACAACCTTTCCACAATACTCTCTGAGGCCGTTATGATGCGGAAATCTAACATGCAAACCCTAACCCCTGCAACAAAATTGTCGTCAATTGACAGTTGCTAATAAGATAACTCATTCAGACTAAGTCAGCCAAATCACTGAAAAAAAGCGTGCCGATTTTAATTCATTTTCCCCGATTTTCTCAAGGAGCTAGAACAAAGAAACTTAAGAAAAACTTTTCCGAAACCTTTGATAGTAAAGGGCAAAATTTTTAGCTCTCTAGAGTTTAACGCGAATCGTTTAATGGCAGACTTACATAGAAAGTGGAGCCTTTATTGACCTCGCTTTCGGCCCAAATTTGGCCCTTTTGTTCATTGACAATACGCTTTGCTATTGCAAGGCCTAGTCCGGTGCTGGCTTCCCCTTTCGTCGTCTTTGCGCTCGTTTTAGAAAAAGGACTGAAGAGACGTTCGACCTCTTCGGGTGGAATACCGACGCCTTGATCTTTGATGACGATTAAAGCCTTATCATTTGATTTAGAGAGAGAGACATGAATATGGGTATGGGGATGAGAATACTTAATCGCGTTAGTGAGAAGGTTATTAATCACCTGTTCGATTTTTTCAGAATCGCAAGGAATGAGGGGTAGGGAGTGGTCTGATTCGAAGGAGATGCTGATCTGTTTTTCGTCGGCTTGAACACTGTTTAAAATAATACAGTCTCTGATCAAAGCTTCAAGGTCAACATCGCGAAGATTCAATTTTACCATGCCTGATTCGATGACAGTAAAATCGAGTAATTCATTAATCATAAGCAACATAGAATTACTTGATTTTTGAATTCTCTTCAGCATTTTTGTGATTTCGGGATTATCTAAAGAGGCTAATTTTTCTAACAAAATATCGCTATAACCTTGAATAGCTGTTAAGGGATTTCTTAAGTCATGAGCGGCCATGCCTAAGAAAAAGTTCTTTTGATGGTTGAGCTTCTGAAGCTCTTCATTTTTCCGTTCGATCTCTTGGTTAATAATTGTCAACTTACGATAGGCTTGCTCTAGCTCATTATTTTTCTGAATGGCGTTCGCATAAGTAGAGAGTAAAAGGTCCGTGATTTGGACTTGATTGACTTGTAGAAGATGATGCTGTCCATGAAAAGAGAATTCTAACGAAAGATTTTCGCCCTCTTGGTGCAACCTTCTGTTAGCTAGAACATCATTAATGTTATTTAAAAGAAGCTCCGTATTACAGGGCTTAGTTAAAAAGCTATCAGCTCCGCATTCGATCCCTTTAATCACATCCATGGAATCGGAGAGATTGGTTAGAATAATGACTGGCAGATGGGAGAGTTTGGGATCGTTTTTTATATGCCGACAAAATTCAAATCCATCCATTCTAGGCATTTCAATATCGCTGATGATTAGATTAGGCATATGAACTTTGAGAATTTCAAGCGCTTCGACCCCATCCTTGGCTAATCTCACATTAAAACGATACTTTTCTAAGGTTTCTTTAAGTAAAGTGGCCTGGGTCAGACTATCCTCAACTAGCAATAAATCGACATTGGGCTGCGTCTGAGATCCTTTATTAAAAGTCATAACTACTCCTTACTATCTATAATCTAGATGTATTTACCAGAAGTTCGATAGTACTTGCAATTTGTTCTAATGGAATCGTGCTTTTTGTCGCACCAATTTCTAATGCAGCCTTGGGCATACTGGGCATCACACAGCTTTCAGCATCTTGAACAAAGGTATAGGCACCCTTTTGTTTCATAAGGAGCAGCTCTTCGGCTCCATCTTTTCCCATGCCTGTTAAGATCACGCCGAGAGCGTGCGATCCGTAGGCAAGGGCCATTGAGTGGAAGAGCCTATTAATAGAAGGGCATAATCCTTTTCCACAGCCAGGAACTAAAGCAATCTCATTTTTTCGCTTTAATTCCATATGAACACCATCGGGAGCAACGTAGACATGTCCCGGCAGAGCCTTCTCTTGATCTTTAGGAAGTTTCACAACTAATTTAGATGCTCTCTGTAGCCAGTCAGCCAAACCCTTGGCAAATCCGTTAGAGATATGCTGTACAATAAAAATTGGAACAGGGAAAGAGGCTGGCAGGGAAGAGAGGATGAGTTCGAGAGCTGGTGGACCGCCCAGGGAAGCGCCGATCGCTACAGCTTCAATGATATTATTTGTTTTGTTATCGACACTCCCTATTTCTTTTGGATATTCCCTTTGTTTATGTCTTGTGACAACTTTAATTCCAGCGGAAACCTTAATTGTTTCTATCAGATTTTTTGCCATCGATTCATATTGAGGATCATTGAAGCCGACAGGCCGGGGGATAATTGCCAAGGCGCCAGCATCCATGGCACGAAAGCTTGCGTCGACATCATGCTGCGAATAGAGACCGCTGACGATAATAACAGGAAGAGGCTTGGTCTGCATGATCCTTCGGGTGGTTTCAAAGCCATCAAGTCCGGGCATGGCTATGTCCATTGTGACAACATCGGGTGAACTCTTTTGTAACAGCTGCAGAGCTTTTTCACCATCTGTCGCATATCCGATGACCTTCAAATCGGGATCGGATTCGATCACAAATCGAAGAAACTCTCGAGCGACGATCGAGTCATCGACAATTAATACCTTTATTTGCCTATCTGGTGTAGAGGCCATTGTGTTTACTTTTGTTTAAAGCGTTTTCTAGGCAACAGGAGCAGCGTGATTCATCTTATATTGTTCGGCTAACTCTCTCAGATTTCCCCCAACAGAACTTAATGAGATCACTTCGGTTTCAATTTCTTTCATATGTTTTGCATGGCGATTGCTTGCTTCGTTGATATTAGACATGGCAACAGTTACCTGTTCGACGCCTACGAGCTGCTGCTGGCTAGAGATGGCAATTTGTCTGGCAGCTTGAGCAACGCTATGAATACTATTTGAGAGGTTGATAATGGCTTGAGCCGTTTTAGCAGATTGGTTGACACCTTTGGCTACAGCTTTAGAGCCCTGCTCGGTAGCCATGACAGCAGCGCTGGTATCATTTTGCACATCATTAAGGATTGATTTAACTTGGATCGTTGCATTTTTAGACTGTTCTGCAAGGTTGCGGATTTCGGAAGCAACGACACCGAAGCTTTTTCCCTGCTCCCCAGCTCGTGCAGCTTCAATGGCAGCATTAACCGCAAGTAAGTTGGATTGTTCGGCTAAGTCGTTGACCGTATCGATGATTTCGCCAATGGCTAAGTTATGTTCGCTCAGTTTGATGATACTGTCGGAGATGATACGCATCTTTTCTTGAATCTGATGCATATCCGTGATGGTGCTATCTAGCGACTGTTCGCTCGACTTTACAATCTTGAGTGTCTCTTCGGCATTATCTAAAACCCCTTGAGCTTTTTCCGAAGCAATATGGGCAGTCTGTTTTAGCTCTTCGGTTGTAGTCGTTGTCTCTGTTACAGCCGAAGCTGTTTCGGCAGTGTTAGCGGAGACTTGAGTGACCGAAGCGACAATCTCCTGAGAGGAGTTAGCTACAATTGCAGCTTCCGTCTGGACCTTGCTAATCATATGGCGGAGATTATGAAGCATCTCACGCATGGCAATGCCCAGAGAGTCTTTATCTGAGCGTGGGGTTACATTAACCGTTAAATCCCCTGCAGCAACCTTTTCCAAGGTATTGATCATCTGGTTCAGGTTTGAGAACATGCCACGCATAGCAATGCCCAAGGAATCTTTATCGGAGCGTGGTGTGATGTTAGTCGATAAATCTCCTGCCGCTACTTTCTCTATCACTCCTACCATCGAATTGGAGCTGTGGATCATATGGTCCATAGCAGATAGCAGCTGACCGATTTCATCCTCTGAATTTCTTTCTATGCGCACTTCGGTATTACCAGAAGCAATTTTATTGACAACAGAGATGGCATAGTTGAGTGCTTCAGAAACGCTCTTAATTAAGATCCAGGCAAAGATAAGGCTAAGAAGAATGCCGATGATGGCTGTGAGGATCATAAAGATAGAAAAGGCTTCAGAGCTTGCAATGGCCTCTTTGTAATCTATTGTCGTCTGATCAGCATATGCTTGGATTAGTTGGTCGATCTGTTGCATGGCAGGGATATAAGTGACGTTTAGCTCTTGCTTCAAGAACGGAAGCAGCTGATCGCGTTCGCCATTGGCATAGAGACGATGAAGTTGCCTATAGGAGTCTTCTACTTGCTGAAGTTGAATGTGGACTTGGTTATCTACTTGGTGTGACTGAGCATTGCTAATGAGGGTTTTATAGTGATCCCAATTATGTTTGATGATTGCCTCTTTTTCTCGCAAAGCTCTTTCGCCCTGGTCAAAGCTCCAAGTTTGGCTGGAGACATTATGGATATCATTAATGGCATCATTGATAGCCTGTGAGACTTTAAAGAGAGGAATAACCCCTTCTGTCCCTCCCTCATAGATCTCCCTTTGCCCTTGGGTTGCTAAATGGTTGCCATACCATCCAACAATTGCGATGAGTAGTAGGATAGCGGACATAAAGCCTACAAGAATGAGTAGACGTGCTTTAATTGTATAATTTGAAAACATCGCTATTCCTTTTTTTGATGCTATTAGCCTATTTGATATTAAGCCTAGCTTTAAGCAACTGGCGCGGTATGATCCATTTTATATTTATCAGCTAACTCCCTCAGGTTACCGCCGACAGAGCTTAAAGAGATCACCTCTGTTTCAATCTCTTTCATATGTTTTGCGTGGCGGCTGCTCGCCTCGTTGATATTAGACATGGCCACAGTGACCTGTTCAACACCGATGAGCTGCTGTTGGCTGGAGATAGCGATCTGTCTAGCGGCTTGGGCGACATTGATGATGCTGTTGGATAGGGTGATGATTGCTTCAGCTGTTTGAGCTGACTGGTTAACCCCTTTTGCAACAGCTTTGGAACCCTGTTCAGTAGCCATTACGGCAGCGCTGGTGTCATTTTGCACATCGTTGAGAATAGATCTAACTTGGATCGTTGCATTTTTAGACTGTTCCGCAAGGTTGCGGATTTCGGAGGCGACGACACCAAAGCTTTTTCCTTGCTCGCCAGCTCGCGCAGCTTCGATGGCAGCATTGACAGCGAGTAAGTTGGATTGCTCGGCTAAGTCGTTGACCGTATCGATGATTTCGCCAATGGCTAAGTTGTGTTCGCTAAGTTTGATGATGCTGTCGGAGATGATACGCATCTTTTCTTGGATCTGATGCATATCAGTGATGGTGCTATCTAGCGACTGCTCGCTTGATTTTACAATCTTGAGTGTCTCTTCGGCATTTTCCAAGACACCCTGAGCTTTTTCGGAGGCGACATGAGCTGTTTGCTTAAGCTCTTCAGTCGTTGTCGTTGTCTCCGTCACAGCCGAAGCTGTTTCAGCTGTGTTAGCGGAGACCTGGGTGACTGAAGCAACAATCTCTTGAGAAGAGTTTGCAACAATCGTTGCTTCATGCTGCACTTGGCTGATCATACGACGCAGGTTATGCAGCATTCCTTTCATGGCAATGCCCAAAGAGTCTTTATCTGATCTTGGAGCAACTGCCACAGTGAGGTCTCCCGCAGCGACTTTTTCCATTGTTCCAACTAAAGAGTTGGAAGTTTCGATCATATGTTTCATCGCTGAGAGCAGCTGACCAATTTCATCATTAGAAGTCGATTCGATCTGTACGTCCGTGTGTCCGGCAGCTAGCTTATTGACAACAGAGATGGCATAATCGAGTGCGTTAGAGATGCTTTTAATTAATATCCAGGCAAAGATCACACTGAATAAGATGCCTAGAGCAGCGCTGATCAGCATGATCCTAGTAAAAGCTTCAGAATTGGCGATTGCCTCGGCATAATCTTGATGTGTATCAACAGCATGGTCATGAATCTGCTTCTGAATAGCATCTAAGGTAGGCTGATAGAGAGTTGTGTTTTCATGATTTAGAAATGAGAGAAGTTGATCTCGGTCTTTATTGGCATAGATGACATGTAGCTGTTTAAACGATTCCAAAGCATTTTGGACAATCATATTTAGTTGATTTGCTGACTGCTGAAATCCGGCATCTATACTTATAGTTCGCATGTAGTCATCTAAATTTTGCCGGATCGATGCCTCATTTTCGGCTAAAATTCTATCGCTCTGTTCGAAGCTTGCATTTTGACTATAAGTGCTATATGCACTTTTAACGATATTATTGACTCCTCTAGAAATCTCATGTAGCGGAGGCATAGACTCGGCTCCGCCTTCATAAATGTGAACGTGGCCTATGGAAGCCAAATGGTTGCCATACCAACCGATCAAGCTCAAGGTCAGAAGCATGATAGACATAAAGCCGGCGAGAATGAGAAGCCGTGTTTTTATTTTATAGCTAGAGAACATTGTCGTTCCTTTATATTTATAAAAATTTTTGGATGATATCGATGAGAGTCTTCTGGGTAAATTGGCTCTTTCCTAGATAGGCATTGGCACCTACTTCGATACCATGTTCACGATCTTCAGGAGATTCCTGGGCGGTACATAATACAATTGGAACACGTTTTCCTTTATCTAGTTCTCTTATCTTCGCCGTTAAAGTGAAGCCATCCATGCGTGGCATTTCGACATCGCTGACAATGAGATCGACATTCTCTAATTTAAAAATTGAAAAGGCCTCAAAGCCATCGACAGCTGCCTTAACTTCATAGCCAGCAGTTTCCAAAATGTTTTTTAAGAGCAGCCGCGACGTCATGGAGTCTTCTGCAATTAAAATGACTTTCTTGCTCTCTTCTCTATCTTTTTCAGCGCTGCTCAAACGTTTAACGACATTTAATTTGATAGCCGTTTTGACAAGGTCTTGTGGGTTTAAGATGGCGATCACTTGGCCTGATTCGGAGATAGAAGCGCCCATAATATTTTTAATTTGTATAAGTTGTGGCCCTAGCCCTTTGACAAGCACCTCTTGCTCATGTAGGATATTGTCTACCTCAAAGGCGATCATCTTTTCAGCCGCTTTAACAATTACTGCAAACAACTTCTGATTTTTTTCTCTTCTATTGGAAGAGCTGAGCTCAAGAACTTGGCTTAAAGGAACAAAAGCGATTGTTTTGCCATCTTGCAAGATGATTTCGCGATTTTCGACAGAGCGAATCTTTTCTGGTGCAATTTGGATCACACGTTTGATGTTGTGCGACGGCATAATAAAGTCTTGTCCCGACACTCTAATTTGCATGCCCCGAAAGGTTGCAAGTGTTAAAGGAAGAACGATACGAAAGCTTGTCCCTTCGCCAAGTTTAGACTCTACAGAGACTTGCCCTCCCAGCTTATCGACTTTTTCTGCAACAATCCCCAATCCTAAACCTCGCCCTGAAAGATCGGTAATAATTTGGGTTGTTGAGATGCCGGATTGAAAGATCAGCATAAGAGATTCATGGTCTCCTAATAAAGCAGCGTCGGAAGAGTTTAAAACTCCCTGTTTAATCGCTGAATCTTTAACTTTATCGCGATTGATCCCGCGGCCATCATCGCTAATGATAACCTCCATACTATTTCCACTCACTTGAGCCGCGCTAACTCGTATGGTTCCTTTGGAAGGCTTGTTCATTTTAACGCGCACATCTGGCTGTTCGATCCCATGATCAATGCTGTTGCGAATAAGGTGCATTAAGGGGTCTTTAATCTCTTCCAAAATACGTTTGTCAATCTCAATATCTCCTCCTATGATCTCAAACTGTACCTCTTTTCCTTGAGAATGGGCGATATCACGTACCATGCGAGGAAAGGCATCTAGCAAGGTGGAAAAAGGCTGCATCAGCACCTTTCTCGTATCATCTAAAAGAGAATCGACAGTTCCACTAGCTGTACGGTAATCTTGTGCAGACATTTTGAATAGAACGGTGACTTGATCTTTAATTGATTTGATAAATTGCTGCTGAAAATTGATGAAGCTAATGGCCTTTGTTAACAAATCTCTATGACTATTTTGGGCCTCTTTAGAATTTTGTACCCACTCTTCTAATGTGTGAATATCTGACTGGATCCTCTTCCACTGCTTATCGGATTGTTTAAACTTCTCCTGCAGGCTCCTTAAATTATTCATCTGCTGACGCGCTGCAAGCTTAAGCATCAGCATCTCTTCGACCTCTTGAAAAAGCGTGTCTAATTTTGTTAGAGAAACTCGAATCGTTTTTTCTTGATTTTGAACAGCCAAAGCTAAGCGCGGAGACTCTTGATTTGGGGCTGGGGATAAAGCATGGGTTTGAGCTGGTTGAGCAGCTGCTTTTTTAGGAAGTTCCTTCTCTGCAGCTTCGGAAGAGGCTGGCTGTTTTTCAGGTAGCTGTTGAGAAGGTTGTAAAGTAGGCTGAGGTTTTTGAGGCAAGATCGGTGCGATCTTAGGTTTTTCTTGTGACACTGGAGTGGGAGTCTCTTGCCTCTCCATAATCAATTGATCGAGACGCTCGATCAAGGCGTAGAGGTTGCCTCCGTCTTTTAGCTTTTCTGCGGGCGGAAGAGAGATCAGTTTGCCAATGAGATCGTTTGTTGCATAGAGAGTATCAAAGAGATCTTTAGAGATACGCAATTTTCCCTGCTTCCAAGCAGAAAAGACATTTTCGAGAGACTGGCAGATACTTTGAATGGACTCGTAATTGACAGATCTGGCGGCGCCTTTGAGGCTGTGGGCTTCTCGAAAGATCGACTCGACCTTTTTCTTCCTCTCTTCATCAGGCAAGCCGCTTTCTAAAGCGATCAGCCCATCTGAAATCGTTTTCAGATGCTCTTCCGCCTCGATTTTAAACATTGCCAACAGGTTGGCTTGAAACTCTGCTTCTTTTTTATCCATCAACTAGCCTATTCACATTTCAACGCTTTCTTCAACAATCAGCTGTTGAGCAGATAGCAATTTAGCTCCGTCTAAAAGAACCATTCCATCACTAGTAAGACCCTTCAAAAACTCTTGACGGATGCCAATTAAGGTAGGGGGAGGAGGCTGAATGGTATCTATGGAGATTGATTGCACCTCAACTATTTTATCTGTACGTATGGCGAAAGACATCTCCTTGTTTTCTATAATGATCACCTTTTCGTCGGAAGAATCTTGAGGCATCGAGAGATCAAAAAAGATACGTAAGTCGATAATGGAGAGGATGCGACGGCGAACATTAATTAATCCAAAGACAAAAGGTGGAACGCAAGGAAGCCTAGTAAAATCTTTTAAGGGATAGATCTCTCGAACATACTGTAGCTCTAAAACATACATCTCTTTGGCCAATTCAAATTTGATCACTTCAATTGAAGTTCCATCCAAGCTCTCTCTCTTCTGCTGCGCCAGCTTTTCCGCTCTCTGTTTGAGTATGGTACGTTTTCTATCATCACTCATGAGAACTTCTCCTTCATCATCGTTTCGATGATCTCTGTGAGCCTGGCAACGCTCATTCCTTCCGATCCAGGGACCATCTGGTCGATTGGCTGCTGCTTTAGAATTTCAAGAGCATTCCGCAAATGACGTTTTGCATGCTTGCTATCTCCCTGCTTGATAAGGAGCATGCCTGCTGAAAAATGGGCAATCGTTAAGTTGGGGTCTAAATAGAGAGCAGAATTAAACTCTTGCAGAGCCAGATCAAACTCGCCTTGTTCTTGCAAGATTGTGGCAAAGAGGTAGTGCATAAGCGGATCGAGTTTATCTGCCAATAAACCTTGTTCACACCAGAGCCTAGCTAAATCGATCCGTTGTTGATTAGCGTAAGAATTGATGAGAAGTTTTATTTCATTTAATCGATCTTTTAAAAGCTTGGCTTGATGAAGAAAAGGGGTCAAAAGCTCATTTAGTTGCATAGAGACTTCTCGGTAACGGCCTGCCTGATATAGAGAAGAGCAAGCCTGATAGAAATCTTGCTGGCGCTGCTGGGGATTGATGGCTAGCGGAGGAGGAGTCAAAGATGCTGTTTTTGGAGGAGAAGGGGGAGCTGGCTCTTGTATCTGCAGAGCCTTTTTTCGACTTTTTTTGAAGGCTGTCGTACGAAATCCCGGAATAGGCAGGAGATAAGGATCGTCTACATAGGGAACTTCGACAGCAGATACGCAGAGCCAACCCTCATCTATTAAAGCTTGCGTCATATGATGGATAGTGGATTTGACTTGTTGCGGAGAAAAATAGATCAAGACATTGTTACAAAGAATCAGATTTAAATTTTTCAGCTCAGAATTTGTTTCTGAATAGGGATAATGGATTAAGTTTAGATAACTAAATCTTACCATTTCTCGCACTGCAGCCGAGATTGTCCACTCCCGATCACTCATTTTGTGAAAGTAGCGGTTCACAACTTCAGGCGGAGTTGATCGAAAAGACCAGGGGCCATAGATCGCTTTTTGGGCTTTCGTCAAAAAATTTCGATTGATATCCGTCGCAATAATTTTAATGTCCCAATCATCGGGATTGGGGATCATGCTGTGAAGGAGGATTGCTACAGAATAGGCCTCTTCACCTGTTGCACAGCCTGCCGACCAGATATGAATTTTTTTGTCTGTTTGATGCTGACGGATGATTTCTGAAAGAATATGCTTTTCTAGCATATTGAAAAAATTCTGGTCTCGAAAGAAATAGGTTTCCCCAATGGTTAAATGCTTGGCCAAGGTATCGATGTGTTCTTTGTTTAAGGCAGAGTGAATAAGCCAATCGAAGCCAGTGATTGGATCTTCAAAGCCGAGCTCTTTAACAGCTGGCAGGAGTTTTTTTTCTAGCTCTTCGTAATTTTTTTTAGAAAAATAGATTCCTAAGGTGCCTTCGATGCGAGCGCTCAATTGACTAAGCAGCTCTTCAGGCATTTCAATTATATGCTTAGTGCCTATTTTTGCCATCATGTCAATGCAGCGTGTTTCAGTGTCAAAAGTTTTTGAAGGCTATAGACAAGCGTTACATTGCGCTCATCTTTGATCACCCACTCCATTGCGTCTTCATCGGGGAAGACATCTTTTGCAGATAAAAAATGTTCAGAAGAATAAGATTCCACCTGTTTGACAGCATCTACCCAAAGGGCTAACCGATGGTTAGATAAGTGGCAAATAATCAGTTGATCTGAAAGGTCGATCTCTTTTTGGACAAGTTTCAATAAGGTGCGCAGGTTGAATACAGGGATTACATGACCTTGCACATTAATCATCCCCATCACATGTTCTGGTGCATTTGGTTGGGATGTTATTTCAACAATGCGGATCACTCTTTCGATGACGGAAAGTTCAAATGCAAATTGTTGTTGGTCAATTGTAAAAACAAGAACATGCATTATTTATACCTAAGCTTAATCAACTTAAAATTATATTTAACAGCCAGCTGAAGGTTTGTCAACTTTAGAGCGTCTGTCGAGATGTTGGGATACCAGAAAAGATTAAATAATAGAGCTTTCAACGCTTCGACAAGTCGAAGCCGAGCACAAAGCGGCGACAAGTCGCCGCTTTTTAGAAGATCAATCAGATTATAGTAAACAGGAAGGGGAGAGGTAGTAGAGACGACCGAATGCTTGGTTAGATTTAACGACTCGCAGTTGGTTTGGGTTAACCAGCTGCTGACTTACGTCGCATCGTACCTGCAATTCATTAAGGTCGATGAAGAGTCCATTATCGGATGGCAAAATTGCTGGAGTATTTGAATTGTTGTGGCTCGTATTGACATACTCATTACGTAGCTTACGCACTACTTCTAAACGGATATCTCCCTCCCTACCATCAAACTCGCAGCATAAAAGCAGGCGAGGATTCACCTCTTCCAATAGAGAGTAGATGCCAAAATAGCCAAGGCTATCTTCGTTATAATTTAACTTCCCAAAGTCGCTGCTGTTGGTGTTGCCAAAGCCAGCGATGAGCAGATCGCAATGTCCCAGGTGATGTCCTAAAAGAGGCGTCCAATGGGTTCCAGAAGCATAGCCGACGCGGATAGCGGGACGATCGGCATCGGAATTTCGGGAACGCAAGTCAAACCGGATTCCCAAAGAGGATGTTGTATTGCGGTTTCTATCTTCTTTTAGCGTTTGGTTTGGATAGATCGTTTCTTGTGAAGATGTGGGGAAGTAGTTGAGTAGGATGCCTGGTTGAATTTCCACACGCTCGACGTCTGGAGAGTCTAAGAAGAGCTCAAGTGAATGGATGGCATTGCGCTCTTGCTTAAAGTTAGGTTTAAGTATAGAAGAGAGCTGTAGGTAGGCTTTTTGATTTAAATAATATTCGATGATTTGCAGCTCAGGACTTACTTTGTTAAGTTGATAGTTAAGATCATAGATCTCTTTAATATCAGCGTAGGTGTCAGGCTGACTTTGAGTGACGATGACATAGTCGATGTCTTTAATATGTAGGCCGCGCTGATGAAAATAGTGCAAAAAGTTTTTCCCTGGATTAATGACAATTCCTTTGCCATTCCATCGCAAATAAAAACCGCTCGATGGCTTTCTAGATTGTTGGGTTAAGAGCGAATAGGGCGCAGAGACATTGGTTTCTCGGCTAGCATCTACCCAGCCGTTAAATACCCATAAGGCATGGTCTGGCAAGGGCGTCCGACGCTTTGCCTGCTGGATGTAAGAAGAGAGCTGTTCGGCGCGAGAGCGCTGAAAATTCTCTATACGGCTTTCTAAAGCCTGTTCTGTCTCCTCTTCCCAGCTTTTCTGTAATGCTGATGAAGGAAGTTGATCTTGAAAGGCTACGTTTGTATTTTCTTCGATAGATTGCATCACTGCCTCCTGTCTCAGATTCAGAGTGTGGGGAAAGGGGCTGCCCACAGGTTTGTAAACACTCTGGTCTGTTTCTATTTGTTTATAAAAAGGCTGGTTTCCTCTTGGAATAGAGGGTTCAATATGAGTAAATTCATTAGCTGATTCAGAGTGCGGAGCGGCTGAATAGGATTGATTTTGGCAAGGCTCTGATACGGAGAGGTCAACTCCATAATCGACTGGCGAGCAGGCTAAGATGGAATCAAGCTCTTGAAGTTCATTTTCATTCAAACCTACATTTAGATTTGATGGTGGAGTTGACTCATGCACATGGGAGAGTGTAGAGGGTAATTCATCAATGACAGATAGAGTTAAGGGGTCATTGGCAAGAAGACGGATGGCTTTATGAGCAAAGCGCAACGCTTTTTCGTAATCTTGCCTTTTTTTTGCGATGAGTGCCGAGGCACGGTAACAAAAGAATTGAAAATGAGGGATAGATTTTGCCTGAAGATAGTGTTTAAGGGCTAACTCAGGCTGATTATTATAGAGTGCACATTCCCCTTTAAGAAACTCTTGGAATGGCTCAGCTAACTCTTGCCTCTCTTGCTGCCGTTTCACCCAGTCGGCTATCTCTTCAGGAAAACGTCCTCGTGTAAAAGCTTCCGCAGTTAAACTTTGGGACTGCTTTAGATAACCGTCAAACTCTTGTTCATTCATCTTTGTTCGCCGCATTTAAGAGTTCATTGATTGATTCAAGGCTAGCTGCTTAGTAAAAGATTGTAGCAACAGCAATGATTCAGTAAATTCATTCACTCATTTTTAAGCATCTGCAACATTCGTGACCAGAAAAAAAGGCAACTTTGGTAGGAAAAACGAACAGTTGAAGAAGTTGAAAAGTTTAGGGGGCAAAATTGTTTGAAACCGAAGAGTTGACAGGGAAAGGATGAGGGGAGACATGAAAACGGGCAATCAGAGCGCGAAGAGTTTGAGTGTCTTCATAAAGTGCATTAATACGACCAGAAAACTGTTTGATCGATTCTGTAGTCATCTGTGCGACTTCGGCCAGATGTTGGATTGTCTCGTGGATACGGAAAGCTTCTTCTACTTGGACATGAACATTTTGTGAAATTTGCTCAAATAAGATGAGCTGCTGCTGTCCCTCTTCAATATGAGTTTTGAGTGTCTCACGACTTAGGCGAGCTTGTGTGACGAGTTCTCTCAGGCCTTCCGTAAATTTTTTAACTGCCTCTAAGGTTGAAGTCAAAGAGTTGGCAATTTTTCTCAGCTCCTCTTCTAATTTCAATGCACTTGAACCAATCTGATTGGCGAGGTCAGCAATTTTCTTTGCGATCACACCAAATCCACTTTGATGGAGACGATGGTTTTCTGTTCTTAAAGCGGTATTGATAGAAAGCAAAGTCGCTTGATCAGCAACGGACAAGATGACGTTAATGACTTCATGAATCGAAAGTGTTTTTTGTTGAAGCATCGTCAACGCCTGAACAAGGCGTTCAGCAGCATCTCCAATGACATTGAGAACACTCTCCATTTCAATTAAGCTTTGACGGCCACTTTTAGCCAATTCAGCCGTTTGGCTAGCTGTTCTTCGTACTTGATCCAAGCTCATTTGTAGCTCAGCCCCTCTATCCCAAATTTTTTGGGTGTGAGCGGCAATCTGCTGCACAAAGTTATGCTGATTTAATACATTCGTTTCACTTGCTTTGGCAAAAGAGATCATCTCCATCGATGGCTTTGAAAGTTCTTCTAAGGCGATATTCACCTCACCAATCACATGCTGACAAAAGTTTGCCATCTGATTAAAAGCCTTGCCTATTGAAGCAACTTCATCATTTGTGACCACCGAAACACGCGCATTTAAGTTGCCATTGGCTAAGGCGATAGCTGCTTGGCGAATATCTTCTAAAGGACGCCTCATCACCCGAGTAAAATAGACGGTCAACACAACTAAAATGCCTAGTAAAATGACACCACCACCGATCCAGTCGCGCAGGTTAAAGAGATAGCGTTGTTTGGCAAAAATTTCAGCTAGATAGACTTGAATATGTTTGACAACTTCCGACGTATCAATCAGCAATGATCCTATTGAGGCTTGATCTAGAGAATCAATCGTTTCTTGTAGATGCGCGACATAGGTATTTAAGATTTCAGCTACAGGAAGAGAAGAGAAGACTCCTCCCTCTTTCATTAAGTTGATCACCCGTAGCCAAACAGCTCTTGCTTGTTGCAGATTATTGTAGTCGAGAGTTTGTTCTAATTGATCAGAAGTTTGAAAAAGCATTGTAGTAAGAACATGCTGCGTCTCGGGAGCTGTTTCAAATAAAAGGATCGTAAGAAGATAGGAGAGTTCATCAATGTGGGGTAGTCTCGCATAGTTTTGTTGCATGAGCATCTGAATTTCATGCAGAAGCGTGATAAAGCTTTTATAGGATTGTTCTTGAGATAAATCGGCATCTAAATTTATGGCTAACAAGGCAGCATAGCTTTGAAGAGCACGCTCGATCGTTTCATTAGAGCTATAAAGGCTAAATGTATTAGTTACCGACATCTCATGGAGCATCGCCTTTAACTCTTGCCGCTCTGCAGCTAATTGCTCAGCAAGCTCTGCCGTTGCTGGCTGGCTTTTCAGCCGCCAAAGGTAGAGAATATTTCTGAAAGAGAAGTCATTCCATTTATTCATTTTATCGACAGCGATCTCTTGCTGGGTTAACATATCAAACAGATGCGCTTGGGTTTTTACTAGGCTGATGGCGATATAAAGAGAGACGCTAGAGCAGAGGAAAATGATCCATTTAACTTTAAACGAGTAACTAAAGCGGAAAAAGAAATTTTCTATAAAACTTGTGCGTTTCTGGCTCATCGTTAGGCACCTTTGTTAGAGGGATGAACGGAGAAGCGTTGAAGGATCTTCTGCAGCTCTACAGTCATGAGATTGACATTTTGAATGGCATGATAGAGCCCCTCTAAAAAGAGCGAGCTCTCTTGGGCCTGGGATTTGAGAGAACCAATAAGAGAAAGTACTTCACTAGACTCAGACAATTGGTCTTGAACTAATTGATCGATCTCTATTAGCTGTTTTGTTTGCTGTTCACTCTGCCTAGCAATACCTCCCAGTTGCTTGTCGAGCTGATGCAGTCTGATCAATCCGTTTCGAACATCTGTTAAACATTGACCTACTTCGTGAGTGGCTTCACTCATTGAAATTGAGATCTCTTCGATAAGGTGCTGGATGTGTTGTGTGGAGATAAGAGCATTGTCTGCAAATCGTTGGATCTCGTTAGTTGTTTGAGCAAAGGCGTGGGAAAAGGGGGCGGTATAAACCGTCTCTATAGAGGCATTTAAGCCTAAAAGATGCGTCTGGTCGCACGCTTTTTGCATCGCTTGCGTTAAAGAAGCAGCCGCTAAAATTTGGCGTTGAATGTCGTGCAGGTAGCCTAAAATAGCGGAAGAGTCAGCAGCTAAGCGATTCATCCTCGACTCTAAGTCATTAAGCTCCGATTGGATAAGCTGCGCGCTTATCTGCTGCGCTGTTGAAATCCCAAAATTACTCATGACTTTTTTTAGCGAAGTAAAGTTGCGTACAATGTTATCAGCAACCGTTTGACTTTGTAAAATTTGAGTCTCTTGATGTTTAACAATAGAACGTTGCGTTGAAATAGAGTGAGTGACCTCTCGAGTAGATTCAGCCGTCAGATGTCCCAGGCGTTGCAGTTTTCCTGAAATCATGCGTAGCGAACGAGCCATTCGGTTAAAGGCATCTCCAATGGCATAGAACTCATCGTTGGGGCTAAAGTGGTATTCAAATGCCTTAAAATGTCCCAACGAGAGCTGACGGATATGTTTAAAAACGCGAAGAATATGGCGTGTCAGCACGCGAAAGATCAAATAGCAGCTAATCATAATTGAAGCGCCAAGTAAAATGGCAAACATGAAATCCTTAAACTGATAGAGGCTATTGAGCTGTTCCATTCGATAGTCATCTAACACTTTCATCAGATCTTTCTGTAGCTGATGCAGGCTACTAATCGTCGTTAGCAGATAGTCGCGGCTTTGAAAGATCGAGCGATCTTGGGCGTTGGAAGCGAGTAAAAGAAGGTCTGATTGGTCTATAAGCAGCTGTTCTAATGTATGAAGGCTGGAGCTCTCCCAATGCATCCAGCGCAGCTCTCTTAAGTCAAAACTAATTTGGTTAACTTGAGCTTTTAGAGTAGAGAGGGCGGCTTGATATTGAACCTCAAAGTCAGGGCTGGGTTCCATCCACCAGAGGATTAAAAGCTGCCTGCCTATGTCCGGCAGACGACAAAAAGCGATATTGGTGATCAAAAGCTGCTTGGAGGGAGCTAGGAGAAAGAAACCGTATCCCTCTGAAATTGAGCTAATTTGAGATGCAAACGAACGGTTTAAATTTAAAAAGCTAGAAGATTGATTGACATGCTCAGATGTTAGACGGATAAAGTCGATCCAAATGGCTCCAATCACTTCTGCAGGTATGGCTGGTGGAGTAAAGGTGGAAAAGCCCCTGCCTAAACTAGGCATTGAAATTTTATCTTTTTGCCTCAGTTTCTGCAGATCTTGGATAGCCTTTTCTCCTACCGTCTTCCACATAAAATTGGACTGACTATTTGTCCAGTCACTCGCTTTCGATCCGAGCAGCTGGCCTTTAAGTATTGAAAAGTAGACATCTCCTAGCGCCTCTTGCGCTTGTAATCCTATCTCAACGACATTCCAATGGACAATTTGAGCATTGACCGTTTTAAACATCCAGTAGGTAGGAAAAGGGGTGGCGATGAAAAAAATACTTGAAAAGAAGATGAAACGTTGGCGGTATGTGTAGCGCCCTAAAAAAAGATTAAATTTTTCTATCCAACCTTGATCCGTCACAGCTGCCTCACTCCCTTGTGATTATGGTGGATTAGTCTAAAAAATCTATTTAAAAATCTCTCGTCGTTTTACTATTTAAACTCCGCGATCTTTATGATCGATCTTTTCTAACCTAACTCATTCTTTTTCTAAAATTTTAGATTTAAAGGAGAACAAAAAAAAGATGACAGATTTTCAATGGCTATTGCTACTTATATTTAGTTGTGGCTATTTATTTATTACTCTAGAGACATTGACTCACGTGAACAAAACAGCTGTTGCTCTCATTACAGCGGCCGTTTGCTGGCTCTTGATTTTTTTGGTCAATCAACAGACGCATGCAGATCAAGCGGCAAAGTTAGAAGAGAGCTTAGCTTCTATCAGTCAAATTATCTTTTTTCTTTTAGGCGCTTTAATCATTGTCGAAGCGATTAATGCTCACCATGGATTTCAAACTCTTTTACATCGCGTTCAGATTCGAAATCCAGCGCTTCTGCTTTGGGTCATTACTCTAACTGCCTTTTTCTTATCTTCCGTACTCGATAATTTGACAACGACAATTGTGATGGTCTCCCTGTTAGATAAGCTGATAAAGAGCGGTAACAGCCGAAGAATCATGGGTGGGGCTATTGTCATTGCTGCAAATGCAGGAGGAGCGTGGACACCGATTGGAGATGTAACAACAACCATGTTATGGATTGGAGAGCAGATCACTTCGTTAGAAATTATGCACTCACTCTTTTTACCTAGTTTCGCATGCAGTGTTGTAGGGACTCTTCTTTTAGCGCCCTCTTTGAAGAATCTAGAGTTTGTCCAAGACAGTGGCAGCGCTGCTCAATCTCAAATAGAGCCTTATGCAGGCTTAGCTTTAATTGTAGGGCTTGCAGGTTTAGTTTCTGTCCCCATCATTAAAATGACAACTGGCTTGCCACCATTTATGGGAATGTTGCTAGCGTTGAGTGTGATGTGGATATTAACCGACATTTTACATAGTAATAGAGAGTCGCATCGGCCTCCCCGATTACCTTATGTTTTGTCTAAAATTGATTTGGCGAGCGTTCTATTTTTCCTTGGAATTTTATTGGCTGTTTCATCCTTGGAACATCAAGGCATTTTGCTTAACGTGGCTCAAGCTTTAGATCATTGGATAGGAAATAGTGATTGGATTGCCGTTAGCTTAGGAATCGTCTCCGCAATCATTGATAATGTGCCACTTGTAGCTGCTGCTCAGGCGATGTATACCTATCCAGTCGACGATCGTTTTTGGCAGCTGGTCGCCTATTGTGCGGGAACAGGAGGAAGCATCTTGGTTATTGGATCGGCCGCTGGAGTTGTCTATATGGCGCTCGAGCATGTCTCTTTCTTCTGGTACATGCGTCGCATCTCTCTACCTGCTTTGGCAGGGTATGCAGCTGGTGTTGCCGTCTATATGCTGCAACAGGCGCTTTAAAAGCACATAGCTTAAACGTTTTTATGTAAAAGGCTCGAAGAGGCTAGCCTTGCAGCGTGTTTGGAGGCCTCGAAGAGGCCGGCACAATTTTAGGCCAGGCCGTAAGGCCTGGTATAGGG
>CAZZJE010000010.1:0-19927 GCA_964654295.1 uncultured bacterium
ACTGTTTCCAACCAAACACTCTGTCAGCTTTTTCAATCACTGGAAGTCTATATTAATCAAACCGCGCAAGAGGGGTTTAGATTAGATCTACAAATTAAAAATGGCTATGGATTGACTTTTCAGGAGTTAAAAAGCAGTTTGCTAGATCATTCCTATATTAAAGCCTTTTTAAGCCAAGATCGGCAAGGTTCGGAGCGTATCCCCTCAAGTAAGCATCATCTTTTTATTATTCTTCAAGCCATTTTAAGCCATAGTAATTATCGAGCACCTGGAAAGCTATCTGAACAAGATGAAATGCTTTTAAAATTTTCTCGCTTTATTCATAGCAACACCACAAGCATACGAGATGGTTTGCTAAGCTATCACAACTTACTTCCATGCAATTATAAACAAACTCGCTCAATAAATAAGCACAAAAATCCAAATAAACGAATAGCCTATAGCTTTGTGATCGAAGCAATTGATCGCGCGATGGATGAGACGATACGAGACAAAGAGTTTTTAAAAGAATTACTCAATAAACAAGAGATTTTACAAGAACCGCACCAGGTACGCTTTTTAATTAACCGATTTGCTAAACAGATTGGTCTACCTTCCGAAATCTTGTTCGATTGGCATACAGATCACTTAGAAGATCGTTTGTTAAAGCTTACTCCGCATGAATTTTCAACAATCTTTTCCAAACATTTTAATTTAAAACGCGCACACGGCTCTCTTTGCTCGCTATTTGATCGATCGCAGCGAGAGGATCTTTATCAAGGAATTATCTTGTGGCTTAAAAAGATAGAGGGCGAAAGTTTAGCGATAGATCGCTATTTTGAGTTTGGAGAGATCCAAGTGAATAGTAAAAACATCAGCTTCTGGAAGTTATCAGAAAATGGCGCTACCCTCCTTTTAAAAAGCATGAATCTTCAGATTCCCACAAAAAAACGAAAAGAGCAGTTTGAAACGCCTTCTAGCAAAATGGCTAAATAGGCATCAAGCTAAGTTTGCTATAGGCAGCATCTCGACAAGTCGCCGCACTCCAGAAGCAGTCTCAAGCAATGACGCGTGACTAAAGGTTTTTAATTAAAACGATGTCAGATGGCTAATTGCTGACAAGAGCTGATCAGCAACACGCTCTGCCTGAGGATAGGTGACACGAGCTTTCACGTTGCTTAGAGGCAGCCATTCGGCATAAATGACCTCTTCATGCTGGATCGAGAGGCATCCTTGAACTGTGGCGGCAAAATAAATTACCTGTTTCTGGATTTGAACGGAATGGCGAAAAAAGTGGTAGTTTTCTGTAATAGAAGGAAGATCTATCCATTGAGCCACTTTTAGACCGGTTTCTTCTTGAAGTTCTCTAGCTGCAGCTTCTTGGGGAGACTCTCCCTCGTTGGGATGGCCTTTAGGAAAGCTCCAATGCCCACCATTGCGATGGCAGATCAGCAGGAGCTCCCAGAAACCGCTGCTACAGCGCAGCGGCAAAATACCATAGGATAGATCTTGAATGACCATAGCTAACAATTTCTCACGCTTTTGCAGGCGCTAAGACGATCGTTGCGTTGTGGCCTCCAAAGCCAAAGGAGTTAGAGATGGCAATATTGATCGAATGCTTCATCGCCTCTTTTGGAGCGATGAAGTTTAAGCCCTCTTCAGGATCTTCAAGATTGATGGTTGGATGAACCACTCCCTCTAAAATAGCTTTGATCGTAGCGACGGCTTCAATGCCTCCCGCTGCTCCTAGGCAGTGGCCTGTCATCGATTTCGTGCCATTGATCACAATTTTTTCAGGATTAATGAAGATCTTTTTGAGAGCTGCAATTTCACTCATATCTCCAGCAGGAGTCGAGGTGGCATGAGCATTGATATAGTTGACTTGATCTGCGGAGACACCTGCATCTTTCAGGGCATTCTCAATACAGAGCGCAACTCCATCTACGCTTAGATCGGTCATATGGTAAGCGTCGCAGGAGAGCCCGCCGCCTAAATATTCGGCGAGGATTGTTGCCCCACGCTTTTGTGCATGCTCTAGAGATTCTAAGACGAGTGCACCAGCACCTTCGCCCATCAAAAATCCGTCCCGATTTTTATCCCAGGGACGCGACGCACGTGAGGGGTCTTCATTTCTTTGAGAGAGCGCTTTAATGGAGCAGAAGCCAGCAAGACCGATAGGAAGCACAGCTGCCTCCACGCCTCCGCAAATCATTAGATCGGCTTCCCCATTTCGGATATGGTTAGCTGCTGAGATGATCGCGTAATTAGCTGTAGAGCAGGCGGTGGAGATGGAGTAGTTGGGTCCTCTAAAGCCTAGATCGATAGCGAGGAGGGCACCGCCCATATTGGTAATAATATAGGGGATAAGAAAAGGGGAGACACGTTTTGGTCCCATGCCTTCCAAAATCTTGGCATTTTCGCAGAACATATGCATTCCACCCATGCCTGATCCAAGAAGAACACCGCAGCGATCTTTATTTAGCTGATCGAGTTGATCGAGAGGAAACCCAGCCATCTCTATCGCCTTTTTTCCGGCTACCATAGCATAGGTAATATAGGGATCTGCACGCTTGAAGAGCTTTTTATCGACGTAGGGTGATGGGTCAAACTCCTTTATCTCTGCTGCAATGCGTGTTGTGTAGGGCTCTGTATTAAATTTTGTGATGGGACCGGCCCCACTGCGGCCAGCCTTTAATGCTTCATAAAAAGGATCAACCTCATTGCCAAAGCAAGAGACAATTCCCATTCCCGTAACGACGATACGTCTCTTCTGCATGCAAACCTCTCTATCTTCTATGCTTTAGAGGGAGTGAGTGACGTTTCAATATTCAAGTCGACCACACGTCCTTCGCGCCAGATCTCTTCAATTGAATATCGCTCTCTCATTTCTGGAATGAATAGATGAACAACGACATCTCCATAGTCTAACACGAGCCAATCATTGTAGCTTTGTCCATCGATATGGAGAGGCTTTAAACCTAACTGCTCTTTTAAGCGATGCTCTACTTCTTGGCCTAAGGCAGCTACATGGCGTTCCACACTGCCTTCTGCAATAATAAAATAGTCTGCCATCGTGGAAACATTTCGTACATCTAATGCCAAAATATTAAAGCCTTTCTTATCAAATATGGCTTGGCCAATGGCATGTACTGTGGCATCTTCGCCACCTAATTTTTTTTGGGGTTCGGTCATTTTTTATTCACACTTACTTGTTCATATAACTGATAGTTGCGGGCATAATCGATCACTCTCTTTGGCATCAGGTGCCCGCAATACTTTTGTTGTCGGAGACGCTCACGTATCTCTGTCGCAGAGATATCCAACATGGGCGTTTGTAGCCAGCCAGCTTCTATTGCTCTCCATACGGTTGGATCTCTCGCTTCCATTTCAGGCATCGGATCTGACTTCCGACTGCCGATAATGAGAGTGACTAATTTTACGATTTCTTCTGGTTCATGCCAACCAAAAAAGGATCGTGCTGCATCAGCTCCTAGCAATAAGAAGAGTTGGAACTCTTCTTGGATAGGAGGATGCCGCAATAAGTCACGAATTGTATCAATTGTATAAGAGGGTCCTAGCCGTTTGGCTTCTCTGTCTAGGACCTTAAAGGCTGGCAAATCGGCAAGACCCAACCGGAGCATTTCAAGGCGATGCTCCACATCAGTTAAAGGAGAGCCGATTTTGTGGGGGTTTACTTGAGCCGGGGAGAACCAAACTTCGTCTAAGGCTAGGCGTTCGTAGGCACTGAGGGCCAATTGAATATGGCCGAAGTGCAGAGGATCAAAAGTTCCTCCATATAGAGCAATTTTTCTTTTAGAAGAAGTCTGCATAACCTTTGGCTAAATAAGCTCCACCTACCTTAATTTTAACTCTAAATTGAATTTTATTAAACTATACATAAAATTAAATATAACTTCAAAAACAACATTAAAAAAAGATAGATACGCCAACAATAAAAAAATATTTAGTAACGCGTTAGCGTGGCTATCTTAATTTCTTCACACTATGAATAGGAGCTCGCTATATTTTGGAAGGGTCCATAGATTATCATCGACTAGTGTTTCCAGGCGGTCTATAGCGGAGCGTAAAACTTCCGACAGAGGTTTCACCACTGAAGCGAAATGATGCGCGGAGTCACTATTTTCCAGCTTTTGCGCTTTAAACTGCTCCTCTTCTACTCGATCGGCAAGAGAGATCGCCTCTTCTAGCGCTTCAGTAATACGCTGAAGCATTTTAGTTTGCTCACTTAGGTCGAGTTTGACATGTGAAAGTTTTTGAACAGAAGCGATACTCTCTGCAAGCTGATGCTGCTGTTTCACAGCTGCTGGCATCACTCGTGTGCGGAAGAGTTCGATGATTAAATTTGTTTCAATATTGAGAACTTTGGCAAAACTTTCTACAGCTACTTCGTAACGGCTTTTAAGCTCATGAGGGCGTAAAACCCCTCGAAAAACTTCAATCGTCTCGGGGGCCAAGTAGCTGCTAAAGGAGTCGAGAGCACAGGTAAAATTTGGAAGCCTTCTGCGTTTTGCCTCTTCCACCCAATCTTGAGAATAGTTATCGCCTGAAAAGCAGATATGTTTAGATTTTTTTAGCCAGGGGCGAATAACTTTAAGGGTCGCCTCAGCAAACTCTTCAATCGTCGGCATCACCGTTTTGACTGGCAAGGCAGCTTCAATTTCATCCAAAATTTGATTAAGTGTATAGGCAACCGTGACATTGATCACTGTAATGGCAAAGGCGGGGTTGGCAGAAGATCCGACGGCTCTAAATTCAAATTTATTTCCCGTGAAAGCAAACGGCGACGTGCGGTTGCGGTCTGTATTATCTTTAGTTAAAAGAGGTGCTTTACAGTAGCTTAAATCATATTTACCCTGCTGTGATGAGCTGTGAGCCCGACTCTCTACGATATTATCAATCAGCTGTTCTAACTGATGCCCCAAGAAAATAGATAAGATAGCAGGCGGTGCCTCGTGCCCTCCTAAGCGGTAATCATTGTTTGCACTTCCAATGGAGGCTCGAAAGAGCGGAGAAAACTGCTCGAGAGCTGCTAAAACAGCTGTCAGCAACACTAAGAAATGATAGTTGTTCTCGGGGGCGTCTGTTGGGTCGAAGAGATTGATTCCGCTGTCAGTTGAGAGCGACCAGTTGCAATGTTTTCCAGAACCATTGAATCCATGGAAAGGTTTCTCATGTAGCAGACAGCTCAAGCCATGATTTCTTGCGACTTTGCGCATCAGCTCCATCAATATAATGTTATGGTCGACAGCTAAGCTGCTTCTTTCAAACACAGGGGCGACCTCATGCTGCGCAGGCGCAACCTCGTTATGACGTGTGCGCACAGGAATAGATAACTTCCAGGCAACCTCTTCAAAATCATCCATATAGTTAAGCAAGCGCTCTTTAACTGAACCAAAGTAGTGGTCTTGAAGCTCCTGACCCTTGCTTGGAGAGGCTCCTATCACTGTGCGGCCACACTGGATAAGGTCGGGCCTTAAATTGCGCAGGGCAGTATCAATGACAAAGTACTCCTGTTCTAACCCAACGGTCGAAAAGACAGCACTAGCCTGTAACCCTGTTAAACGCAATAGACGCATTACAGCTCGCTGAATCTGCTTATCTGACCGCTGCAAGGGAATTTTGGTGTCGAGAACATCACCCGTCCAAGAAAAGAATACGGAAGGAATACAGAGAGTTGTCGTATTACCAGCCTTCCAGACAAAAGCAGGTGAAGCGGGATCCCAGCCCGTATATCCTCTAGCTTCATAGGTGCTTCTTAAACCTCCCGAAGGAAAAGAGGAGGCGTCGGGTTCCCCTTGAACCAACTGTTTTCCACTGAACTTTTCAATGACACCATCAGGACTGTTCCAATCGATAAAGGCGTCATGTTTTTCTGCGCTCATGCCTGTTAAGGGTTGAAACCAGTGGCTGTAGTGGGTTGCACCCAGAGAGATTGCCCACTCCTTCATGGCAAGTGCAATTGCATCTGCATACTCTTCATGGATCGTGTCTTCGCCATGTGCCGCCTGAAGGATGTTTTCATAAACTTTTTTGGGCAGCATGCGCTGCATTACCTTATAGGTGAAGACGTGCTCTCCAAAAAGGTCTGAGCAGCGGACTGGATTAGAAGAGGAGTTGTCACACTGCTTAGCTGCTTGTTGGCTGATTTGAGCGAGAGCTTGGTAACGCGGATTCATTGGATTTATTCTCCATACAAATAGCAATTAATCTCAGGATCATCCACTCACTTATAATCTGAGTTTATATGATTGGCCACCCCTTTTGCAGCGAGTGGCGCTTAAGTTGGCGATCGGGCTGTACAGCAACAGGTCGGCCAACACAAGATAATAGGGGCAGATCTAAAATACTATCAGAATAAGCAGAGGCTTGATGCGTCGCAATTTGATAGCGCTGCATGCGATCGATCAAAAAATTTCTTTTTGCCTCGCCATCAACGACCTCTTTGACTTGGTAGAAATAACCTTTTGGATTGCAGTGGTAGTGAGTGGAAAAGCAATCATCTGCTTTTAGTCGCTTGGCAATAGGTTCTACAATGAAATCGGGGGAGCTAGAAAGGATGAGACACTTGTGTCCTTTTGCCTGCGCCTGCTGCCAATGTTTCAACGCAGGTTTGTACCAGAGTTGATCGATCGACTTGTCGTAAAACTCCTCTACAAGTTCAGCCACTTGAGGGCGGGTCATCCGATGAAAGAGGGTGGCAATCGCTTGGCGATGGACTTGAAGAATAGAGAGAGCGCCTAATCGCTGAAGCGAGTAGCTAGCGACAAGACGCGTCATCGAGCAGAAGGAAAGAATTCGTTTAGAATAGAGAAAGCGGCCAAATAGATAGCTGCCGTTGTTGATGAAGAGAGTGTGGTCTAGGTCAAAGGCGCTACACTCCCTTTCATCCATATGAGCACTCTTATGTTTTCTTTTTAATCAAACTGATTTTAGCTTCAATCTCTTCGATACCTTGCGTAATCTTTTCTAAGCGCTCCCGCTCTGTCTGCATTTTTTCATTATGCAACATCGCTTGTTCGATATCTAATCCAGAAGAACCGCTAAGTTTACGCAAGTTTTGAAGTTGAGCTTTAATCTCTTTTTGACGTTCACGTCGCTGCTCTAAGATCTCATAGAGCTGATTTAGCGCCTGCTTCTCATCGCCAGAAAGGCTAATTTGTGACTCTTCGCGCTCAAAGAGAAGATCATTTAGCGGCTTTAAGGCTCGTTCGAGCTCATGTCGCTCTGACTTTGATATTGTCAACGTCTCAATTTGCTGATTGATCTCTTCAATCTGACCTTTAAGATCTTCTAGTTCTATCGTAGCAGCATCTTTATGCAGAGCATTTAAGCGATTTTTCAGCTCTTTGAAAGCCTCTTGACGTTGGCGTTGCGCCTCTTTTTCTTCACGCTCTTTGGCATTTTTCTCAGCATGTAGAACTTCATCGACCTCTTTTCTAAAGCGATCGATCTCTTCACGCAACAATTTTTGATCGTCGCGCATCAAATCTGAACGACGAATCTGATGTCCTAAATCATCTAACGCTCGATCTGTTTCACGAGCCCCTTTTTGCTGCTCTCGATAGAGCACGCGGATCTCTTCGAGCTGTTTTAACCAGCTTTGTAAACGATCTTTACTTTGGGTCCGCTGCTGCGTCCGCTCCTTTTTGAGCTCTTTTTCGGCTACGCGAATTTGATCCCAGCATTCACTCAGCTTTAAACGTGTCTGGTTAAAGGCGTGAGTATTGAGCGTCAAAATTTTAGCAATGCCCTGAAGCGTCTTAATCTCTTCTCTCAAAAGATGAAAAGGTTGACTCTTCTTAGGATTAAAGGGGAAATTGGCAGCGATGAAGGCGTCGACATCGGCCATGAAACGCTGGCTAATCTCTTTGATTAGATCTTTACGTTGAGGAAAAACCTTATCTCCAATCGCTGATAAGCGCTGGAAGAAGCGATTTTTTTGTCTTACGCGCATTTCGGTCTTCATCAACTCTTTGCGCAGCAGGTTTACGCGCGAGGCCTCGGCATTTAGCAAATTAAGCTTACGTTGCAGGTTTTCGTAGAAAGGAAGATGCTCTGCAAAAGCTCCAGTCGTTTCAGGGAAGATGACAGACGGCACTTTATCAAGATTTTCTTCAAAACGCTCCGCTTCCAGCTCCAAAGCTGTAATCGCAATATCAATTTGTTCGACAGCAAAAGCTGTCTGCTCATCTAAAATCTCTTTAAGACGGCGCGCTTCTTTGGAAAGTTCGCTATATTTTGTCCATAAGGCTGAACGCATGGCTGGGTTAACAGGCTCTTTGAAAAAGTCTAGGCAGAGCTTACGCACTTCCCAAAAATGTTTAAAATCGGGGTTGCCGCTCTGAGCAAGAGCTTGCTCCATAAAGCGAATAGCTAGTTCAAGCTTGTCATCGGGAGAAGAGAGCTCTTTCAGTTGATTTAAAAACTCTTCATAGTTGGGCGTTCTCGACTCAGCCCCTTTTTGGCCCTCTGTATGGGAAGAGTGTGCGGCCAGATCCTGTTCTGCAGCGCTTTGCTCTTCACCGACCTTCTCAGGTTGAGTCTCTTCGGAGGAAGATAAAGTTTGATTATTGAACTCATTGACATCATTCATATGTGTTTCCATCTGCTTGAAAAGATCTGACAAGAAAGGTGGCTATGAAACTATCTTAGAAAAGTTATCTAGATAAAACCTGTAGGTTTAGTCCACAGATTTTAAAAAGCGTAAGTAAAGAATACGATTTGGAGATCGAACGTTTCATTAGCGACGTCATTAGCATAGCCGATTTAACCATTTATTAACAAGGGGAATATCTTTAAATAATCAGATTAAATAACCTTCGTGCTGTATTCAGAACGCACCTCAATCATAAAAATAAGTTGACAGCAAGCCTTCTCATTTATCTATGGACCTTTTCCTCTTTTCTACCACGCAAGTAAAAAAAATTTTTAACTAAATCTCTTTAGTGCAGTCAATAGATGTTCGACTAGGGAGTTGAGACGCTCTTCAACTTCAGATTCTATTAAGTTTCCTTGAGGAGTAAAGGCTCTATCTGAGTGTGGAATGACAAGTTGATGCGGGATGACCCAAGCATGCAGATGGCGTCCAATTTGAGCGATGACATTTAAAGCATTTTGAGAGTGTACGCCTCCCGTGACAGCAAGCGCCACCACAATTTTTCCAAAGAACTCGCTTCCCTCGCACAGATCGATCGCATTTTTTAAGACTCCGCTAATTGAACCATGATATTCGGGGGTAATGAGTAGAATGGCGTCGGCAGATTGGATCGCAGAGCGGAGATGTGCAACTCCTGGTTCGTCGTATTGATTTGCTCCTGTGCAAAAGGGAAGTTTGAGCTCTAGAGGATCGAGCAGTTCGCCCTCACATCCCTGCTGTTGCAGTTTTTGAAGAGTGAGTGAAGCGACTAAGCGGGTCTTTGAGTGGGGACGGATACTGCCGCACAAGGCGACAATGTGGGGCTTATGACTCTTCATAATCGCGTCGAATGATCTCTCGAGCAACTTCAGGATCATGTAAATCTAAATCTAGCCAGCGAAAGAGTGGTTCTCTCCTAAACCAGGTGAATTGCCGTTTTGCATAGTGTCTAGAAGCTTGCTGAAAATCTTTCAAAAAGGTGTCTAAGTTTTCTTGGCTCTTGTCTGAAGCAAGGTAGTCGATTGCTTGTCGATAGCCGATCGCTTGTGAGGCAGAGCTATTATTGAGTAGGCCTAGATCCAGAAGTCTTTCGACCTCTTCCAAAAAGCCATTGGCTAGCATCTCTTCACATCGTTTATCAATTACTTTATAAAGATGCTCTTTGGGGCGGTGCAAAAACCAGCAGCGGAAGTTATAGCCTTGCGGCTTTTTTCTACCGCGCCAATTTAGTCGGCTCACCTTTTTTCCGCTTAAAGTAATGATCTCTAACGCTCTGACAATTTTCTGTTTATCATGTTTTGTGATGCTGCTGGCATATTGTGGGTCTAGCTCTTTTAGGCGCTTGTAGAGCGCATCTGACCCTAAAAGCTCGATCTCCTCTTCAATCGCTTTTCTAACCTCGGGAACAGAGGGAGGGCCGCTGGGGGGGCCATAGACTAGGGAGTGGAGGTAGAATCCTGAGCCTCCCACAATAATAGGAACGCGGTTTCGGGCAAGAATATTTTGACAGGCCTGCCTCGCTTCGTAATAGAAGTCGACAACATTGAATGGTTCGTTGATATCTTTGATATTTAAAAGGTGATGAAGAACACGCTCTTGTTGATGGGTAGAGGCTTTTGCAGTGCCGATATCCATGCCGCGATAGACCTGCATCGAATCGGCTGAGACAATTTCACCGTCAAGTATTTCAGCGAGTTCAATTGCAAAAGCAGTCTTTCCTACAGCTGTTGGACCCGCAATAATCAGGGCTTTGCGCTGAGACTCTTCAAGCTGCGAAGTAAGCTGCCTTTGCGCCTCTATTTTAAATCCAAAGAAAATTCTCTGGATCTCCTCTTCTGCTACATCTGCTTTTTCTGACACAGTGTCACTCCAGCTCAAAAACTTTAAGAGATGATTGACATTCAACTGCCCTTCAATAAGGGAGGAGATGGTAGCAGGTTAACCTCTTGAAGTAAACAAAGGAGACATTATAAAACCGTTTTCACAACACAAATCTTTTTCACGACAACCAGATTTAAATTCAATATTAATGGCCGAAACGCTGTAGAGCGCTCTCACGATCGGGTGCGATATCTAGCACATGATCAAACCCTGAGAGACGTAAGACGTCAGCTACAGTGGGAGTTAAGGAGCAGAGCACCAGTTTTCCAGAAAGAGCCTTCAATTTTTTAGCTGTGGATAGTAGCATGCGCATGCCGGCACTACTGATGTAATCTAATCCACTAAACTCTAATAGAATATAATATTGACCTTCATTAATCTGATCAAACACCTTACGTTCCACACTTGGAGTAGAAACAGCATCTAAGCGCCCGCGTATTTTTAAAATTAATACTCCACCTTTATGCTCTTCAATAACCTCCACGGCGCCTCCTATGGTTCCCATTGATATCATCTCCCGAGAAAGTATTTTTCTTGTGCCCCTAGACAAACTCTAGAAAAATTTTTAAAACAAGTCAATGAGTATCAAAAGAGAATTCCGTTCTATTCCAAGATAGATGCAAGAAGATCTAGAGATACCTTTATAAAAAAACGGCGCTATCCTCTTTGTGGAGAGATGCGCCGTTGGTAATGGGTTGGAAGCAGAGAGCCTAGCTACTCCAATAACTAAGTATTTTCTGCCATAAAGCTCTCAGGTATTTTCTCTGGCATCTGGCTGCGCTGTCTATCGAGAAACTGCACTTTTTCGGCTGCAACGCGCAGTTTACAGCGTTTTTCTCCATCTTTAGCATACCAGACATCTAGCTGCAATCGCCCTTCGATTAGCACAGCTGAAGAGCAGTCTAATGCATTGACACAGTTTTCAGCCTGTTTACCCCAGACGACGACGTCCACGAAGCAGACCTCTTGCTGGCGGGTTCCGGCCTGCGTCACAAATTCTCGGTTGATTGCAACCAGGAGATCCGTCACAGCAATGCCACTCGGTGTCATTCGCAATTCAGGCTTGCGAGTCAGACGTCCTGCAATAATTACTTTATTAATCGCTACCATAACTTTCCTCAAAAATCAAATCTGCATAAGGCTCTAACGGAAGCTACTATCCTTTTGCCTCACCATATCAAAATATTTTTTTTTAACAAGTAAAAGGATTGAAGAATTAATGAGATTGTATGGGCCATTAATAATTACCTAAGAAATGATCTCTACGCGAATACGATGTCCAAATCGTGCACAAATTGTCATAGCAAGTGTCCGTATAGCACTGATTGTTACTCCGCGACTGCCAACAACCTTGCCTACTTCATCCGTTCCAACGCGGACTTCAACCAGAAAACCGTTTTCTCCTTCATAGCAGCGCACATCTACTTCTTCAGGCCGGTCTACTAAATTCTTTACGATGTACTCTACAAACTCCTTCATCATTCTCCTATTTATCTTTTAAGTGTTTTTTATTGTTTGTTCAGAGTGATAATTCTCTGGAGTAGATTCCAAAATCCAATCTCTATAACCTTTCCAGGAGCCATCTAGGCGAACATATGTGATTTCGGGAACTTCATATGTGCAATTTTTCCTAATAATTTCGACAATCTTTTCAAAAAGCTCTAGACGTGTTTTTAAAATAATTTTCGACTCTTGAGCTGTGTCGAGTTGATTATTCCAGATAAAGATAGATTCAATCCAAGGAACAATCTGAGCACATGCCACTAAACGCTCTTGAACTAAGTAGCGAGAGATCCTTCTTGCTTCATCTAGACTTCCGCTTGTCCAGCTAATTTCTATAAGAGCAGGCTCCTGATTTTCCGCCATAGCGACCTCTATTGGTTGATGATCCAAAAATGTAACAAGAGCTTGCAAAATTACGCAATGAAGATAAGTATTTATACGGTGATTAAATATTCGTTAATAGAGCCAGCGAAGGAAAACGTAGATCGATAATAGCGGAGTTATCCAGATAAGGAATCAGGGATTTATACAGAGACAGCTGGTCTGAAAATCCCTCACATGGCAACCTGACCAATAAATCTATTTTTTTTCCTACCTTTTTTTCTTGGAGAGAGAGAACGATCTGTCTCCGACCAGCACTTGGGTAATCGTACCCCGCTAAATCGAGATGAACTAAAGAGGTATCTGAAAATTGCAGTCTATTCCACGCATCTAAAAAGGCATGTAGCAGGTCGAATGCTTTAGGAGATAGAGAAGACCCCCATTTCCCTTCGATCCACTCCTCAGGAAAGTAAACAATGAAATGGGGCATTTGAGAGAAATAGGGGTAGCAAGGAATGAGAACTCCCTCTTGATCGATCGCTGTGTTATGAAGGTTTCCAAGCATTGCGATGGGATGGCGAAGGGTATAATCAACACAGACAGCATCTGGACGAACTTTGCGCACATGGACATGTTTGATCATAGGACGTTCTGCCAGCTGTTTTTCAGCAGCTAAAGCATCGAATCGAACAAAGGGAATAGGCCGTTGAGATAGGCCCATCCAAGCGGCCAAGAAGTGTCCAGGCAAGCGTTCATGGGTCGAGGGTGTGCCATGGATTAAAACAGTAATAGGTGTCGAAGAAGCTGTTGGCCAGAACCAGACCAAACAGGCCGCACTGCCTGAGATCAACAGCGTTGATCCCAGGATTAAAAAGAGACTACTTCCCAGAGACATCTGAGGAGAGCTAGAGCTACTAGAGCGACTGAACCAGCGCAGCATGAGTGTAATGGCGCTTAAAGGCGCAGAAAATAAGCGTTTGAACAAAATCTTTTATGCCGAGATTGGCATGCTTACAAATGAGCGGATAGCCGCTAGTTGGCGTAAGGCCAGGCATCGGGTTAATTTCATTAAACCAAAACTGTAGGTTCTGATCTAAAAAGAAGTCGATGCGAGCTAATCCCGAGCAGCCAAAAAGCTGATAAATCTTTAGAGAGAGCTCTAACCCCTCATCAATTTTCTCCTGAGATAAATCGGCCTGAAAGCTGAGCTGAGCTGGTGTTCCACCAATTCCATACTTTTCTCCATAGCCATAGATCTTTCCGTTCAGAAGGATTTCCGCGGGAGGTAAAATCTTAGCTTGAGAATCTCCTAGAACGGCAAATTCCAACTCTCTTCCTTCCACACCTTTTTCAACCAAAACCTTATCGTCTAGCTTAAAAGCAGCGGTGATTGCCTCTTCAAGCTCTTGAAAAGAGTCGACTCGTTGAACACCGATGGTTGATCCCAGATGGACAGGCTTAACAAAGAGTGGGTAGTGGAGCTCCTCTTCAATTTTTTTAAGGAGAGAGCTACGTTGGCTTTGCCACTCTTCTCGATAGAAAGAGACAAAGGGCAGAATAGGAATTTGGTAGAAGCCTGCTACCGCTTTAGACCAAGCTTTATCCATACTGAGCACACTGGCACGCAAGTCGCAGCCGATGTAGGGTTTTTGTAAAAGCTCTAAAAAGCCTTGGACGACACCATCTTCTCCTTTAGTGCCGTGCAGCAAAGGAAACAGTAGATCGCATGAGTAGAGTTCTTGCAAAATCGCTGGACTCAAAGGTTCTTTAGAGTGGGATGGGTTCTTATCGAAGCACTCTTGTGTATAGGCCTCTTCAGCAGCAGCACCAGACACCCAATAGCCTGATTTGGAGATCGCAAACAGCTTCACTTCATAGCCAGCCTCTTTAAGTGCAGGGCGGATTGAGCGTGAGGAGCGGAAAGAGATTTCATGCTCAACGCTCTCTCCTCCACAGATTAAGCCGACAGTTAACGTTTTTTTAGGCTGTAATTTAAGGCTATCGGCTAAATCTCGACCAATTTTTGTCACGCTGCCGGCACCTAGAGTCACCAAAACGTCGCCTGTTTGTAAATAATTTTGAAGATAGGGAATCAGCTCTGAAGTTGGCACGTATGTTGTTGGAGCATCAATTTCAGCTTGAATCGATGCAACCGAAATCCCCTCAATTGGAGCTTCGTTGGCGGCATAAATATCGGTTAAAATAACCTGATCAGCACGATCAAAAGCGCGCTTTAAGAGTCCCTGAAGATGTCTTAAACGTGAGTAGCGATGGGGCTGAAAGAGAGCAATCACTCTTCGAGGGCCTACCGCCTGCTTAACCCCTTGTAGAGTCGCGGCAATCTCTGTAGGATGGTGAGCATAGTCATCTAAAATTAAGATATCATGCATCTCACCAACCTTTTCTACGCGACGGCCAACGCCTCTAAAGGTGATAAAGGCTTGACGGATGGCTTCTTCTGGAATTCCCGATGCGATGGCCATTCCGAAGACGGCTAACGCATTGAGTACATTATGTTTTCCAATTAAAGAGAGTTTAATTTGTGAATAGACGTTGCCTTTCCAAGCTACATCGAAGGTCTGCTGCCACCCCTCTTGATGCACATTGTAGGCTCGAAGTTCTGCTGACTCTCTGAAACCATAGCTCACTCCAGAAGGCTTTAGCTCTCTTAAACGGCAATCTTCTGCGCACCAGAAAAGGAGGCTGGGATCTTTAATTTGAGAGATAAATGTTTTAACAGCGGCAAGAAGAGTCTCTTCATCTCCATAGTGAGCCATATGTTCACGGTCAATATTTGTAATAATTGCACCTGTAGGCTCATATTTTAAGAAGGTTCCGTCACTCTCGTCAGCTTCTAGTATAAATTCATTACCAGACCCATCCTGAGCATTTGTCTCTAAGTTAATAACCGTTCCTCCTACAGCAAAGGAGGGGTCGTGGCCGGCTTTAACAAAAGTGTGCACTAAGAGAGAGGTCGTGGTGGTCTTGCCATGGGATCCTGTCACGGCAAGACAGCGTTTATTTTTCGCTAAGAAAGCCAAGAGGTCAGAGCGATGCAACAGCGTGCAGCCAAGCTCTTTTGCAGCATTAATTTCAGGATTGTCAGTGCCGACATCGGACGTATAGACAACACGCATCTCTTTGCGAATGTAACGCGCATCGTGTCCAATTTGAATCTCTGCCCCCGACTGTTGCAGCAGCTTGGCATATCCGCCAAGGGAAAGGTCACTACCCGAAACAAGTTCGCCTCGTTTTAGCAAAATCTTGGCAAGTCCACTCATTCCAACGCCACCGATGCCAATAAAATGGGTATGAGACTGTTTCATTCTACTCTACACTCCTCTGTCTAATAGGTCGCTAATAAGTGTCGCTAACTCTGCCTGAGGCAAATGATCACGATGTGCAATAAGAGCCTCCTTGCGCTTCTGCCAAACCTCTCGCTCTACCCCTATAAAATCATTTAACTTTTGCGCTAATCGATCAGCCTTCAAATCTTTTTCTAAAACCACTTCTGCCCCCTTTACCTGCTCTGCAACATACCGAGCATTCTTCTCCTGATGCCCATCACTTGCATAAGGATAAGGAACAAAGAGTGCAGGAACGGCAAAATGAAACTGTTCGCTGATCGTCCCTGCTCCAGAGCGCGAAACGAGTAGATCAGCAACTTTCCAAGCATAGGCCATCTGGGACTCAAAGGCTTTGACACAGGCTGTCACCCCGCAAGTCTGATAACATAATTCCACTCGCTCTTTTTCCTTTTCACTTCCAGTAAAATGGAGAAATTGCAGCTGCCGTTTGGCCGCGCTGCTTAAAAACATTGCCGCTTTCATAAAGATGGAATTGAGAGCCACTGCTCCTTGAGAGCCGCCAAAGATCAGGATGGTTTGACGATTGGGCTTTAAACCAAAATAGTTTAAAGCCTCGTTTTCTGAAATCTCCTGAAAACAACTTTCGCGGAGAGGCATTCCTACAAGCGCTGTCTTTCCTTTAAGATGCTTAGCCGCCTGGCAAAAATGGATGGCTGTAAAGAGTGCTCTTCCAGCGAAGAGACGGTTGACTTTACCTGGAATCGCATTCGACTCATGCAGGATAAGCGGTAAACCCATGAGAGTCGCAGCAACTAAAGGGGGGAAGGCGTGAAAGCTTCCAAAACCCACAACAAGATCTGGCTGGCTGGCACGCAAGGCTTTAGCCGAAGACCAAACTCCTGAGCTTAAGCTCGGGACACTAAAGAGAAGTTTTCTTACCCCTCCGCCGAAAGGAGCCGCGCTTTTTACTTCTATAAAGGGAAAAGAGTCTTGCTGAAAGTAGGGATTCTTCTTTAGGCCCGCTCCGATAAATAGAATGGGTAGATGAGGCCTTAATTGAGAAAGCTGTTTCGCTAAAGACATGGCTGGAAAGAGATGCCCTCCCGTGCCACCAACTGCAATCGCAATCCCCCCTCTCATCCTATTCTCCAATTGTTTGCGTTGAAATGGCCGTATTGTATGGATTGGTTGGATTTTTGTCTGCTCTCTTTGTCTTTCTAATCAGACTTTTTTAATTGTAAATTAATTTCAATCATAATTAATAAAATCACATTTAATTATATTTATCTTTTGATTTTATTTAATTTAATAAAATAAACTTTAATTAGAGGGTAATAAAATCAAATAAAAGGAAAAATTATGAGTATTCAACCAACGAAGGGACTTTATGGTTTTTCACAAAATGATTTTAATTGGTATAAAGGTTTAGTTCTTCACGAGTTAGTGAAGGTTCCCCTGGATGTTGACACGGCTGTCATTAAAGCCGCCTTAAACACATTAATTAAAAAAGATTCCCCTGATAGTGTAGGTTCTGCCGTTAATGAAGGCTCCCCCGATTCTAATGATCCTCTAGCTTCTGCTCCAGAGGATTTAAAGTACCGAATTTCTCAGATAAAATACTTTTTAGATAATCCTGAAGAATACGTTCAGGATCCAGAACAACACAAAAATTTTTTTGAACTCATTACAGATTGCGTCCGAGCAAGAATTCTTTGGCTTGACAACATATCAGCTAAGGAAAAAGAAGAAATGACACAAAGCTTACAATCAGAGAGAAAAAATGCAAAAACGTTTGGCAAAACGCTAGCTGAGCAAAGAACTCTGCCTGTCGACCCTGAGAAAATGACGGAAGACTTAAACTCCTATTTTACCACTTTAGTCAAAAAGGGAGAATATGCGCTTGAATGGGAGGTAGGGGACCGTGTCAAGAGTGATTCTGTGATCAATCATTACCTTACTTTAAATAATTACATCAGTAGAGAAGAATTTTTAAAGTTAACAGTCAGTCAACTTCTTCGCTATGGTGATCCATCTAAAGAACCTCTCTATCGCGAAGCGAAAAAGGGCGTCGAAGGGCCCTTGGGAATAGAAAAAATAAAGCAACTGGTTCAGGAGCAGGATAAATCGGAGGCTCTAAAAAAAATCGATGAAAAAAGCTCTGTCGCCTATCATCTTTATGCCTCTCTCCCTCTTATGCTCCAAAGTGATCCTGACATCATCTTAGCAGCAATGCGTCACGATCCTCGGGTGTTTAAAATTGCACCGGAAGATCAAAAAAATGATCCTAAACTAGTCCGAGAAGCCATCAAAATTCATTACGATTCGTTTAATTATGCCTCTGCCGCATTGAAGGCTAACCTTGAACTTGCTCTAGATTTCGTGCAACAGGCTTATCAACAGACAGGAAAAGCAGATGTCGCTCTAAATGCAGTCAAACATCTTCCTTCAGTTTTAGAAAATTTACCTGAAAAGCTGAAGAGTGATCGTACATTTATGCTTGCTGCAATCCGAACGAACAAAGATGCCTTGCAACAAGCTTCAGACGATCTAAGAAAAGATCAGACTTTTTTATTAGATGCTATCCAGCAAAACAGCAATGTTTTGCAAGACTTGCCAGACGATCTTAAAAAAGATCGAAACTTTATCTTAAAAGCCGTGGAGAAAAATGGTAAAGCACTTCAGCACGCCCCTACAAATTTAAAGGGTGATCGGGAAATCGCATTGAAAGCCATTAAGCAGAGCGATTTTGCTCTTCCCCATGTTGATGCAAGTTTGTTTAACGACCGAGAATTTATTCTAGAAGCTGTAAGGCATAACGAACTTGTCTTCAGCAAGGCATCTGATGAATTAAAAAATGACAAAGAGATCGTGTTAGAAGTCGTTAAACAAGATGGTTTAGCTTTTGTGCATGCATCGAACACTTTAAAAGATGATCGAAAATTCGTTTTGTCTTTACTTGATATTACCGCAGATATCATTCAACATGCTTCTGAAAAGCTAAGGAGTAGTTCAGAGGTGATGCTAAAGGCTCTAAATAAAGATTGGAAATCCTTTAACCACGCCTCAGAAGATTTAAGGCAAGATCCCTCATTCTTTTCAGCCTATATTAGAGCCAATTATCAACAGACTAAGAGTCCTCAGATTTATCTAAATTTAATGAGCCAAAATCTTTCGATTCTAACTGAGTTGCCACAGGAGCTAAAAAGCAACAAAATCTTTATCCTAAATGCTATGGAGCAAAATGCAAAAGCATTCACTTATGCATCTGAAGATTTAAAAAAAGATCGAAAATTTATTTTAGAAGTTATAGAAAGAGTCCCTGAAGCATTTGCTCATCTTCCAGAAGAATTTAGGGATGATCCAGAGATGATTTCCATGTATGCAGCCTCTATTGACGGAAGGGATGATCAGTGGGGTAGAAGAAATCTTCCGGGAACAAGCGGGTTTAATCCATACGATTCGGACGATGACGATAATTGGTAAGCCATAGGATCGAATAGCTATTTCTGGAGTGCGACACGTCGTCGCCTCCAGAAATAGCTTCACACGCCTATAAGCACCGTTTTTACCCCAAATATTCTACCCTACAAAACTTGTAGGGTTGAATCTGCTGGTGGATTATCAAAAACTCTCTCTTGGCCATTCGTTAACTTAACAGTCACACTTTGAACGACTGTTTCATCTCCCAATCCAAAAATAAGTGTATTTGTTTGGTAGGTGCAAAGACCCTGCGTTGGTACAAAGAAACCGGTCAAACGTTTATTACTTCCTGTAACAACCGTTACAACCGCACCCAAGAAGACTGGATCATTCTTTATAACAACTTTGAGGAAATGGTTTTTATTACCTTGGTTCATGAATACGCGGACAGGACCATCTAAGTTAATATAGGCCAAGTCCATTGAACCATTTCCATTAAAATCGGCAATGAGAGGAGAGATGGCATAATAGGGATTTTCAACCCCAGCCTCTTTCTCCACAGGAGCATACGTACGATCGGGCAGCTGCGTCAGTAGACGGCAGGGCAGCTTAAGAACCCAGTGGGCGGGAAAACCAACATAGTTTTGAGCAAGAGCAATGTCTAAACGGCCATTGTTATTGAAATCTTGAAAAACAGTTCCCCAGCCAAATTCATAATCAGCTGTCTTTGTCTCTTTAGCGACATCGGTAAATTTAAAATCTCCCTCGTTGCGTAAAAAGATATTGGTGCGTAACAGGTATTGCTCTTTGGTTAAATCACCTCGAACAATTAAGTTGGGAGGTGAAGCCCCCATATTCC
>CAZZJE010000011.1:0-10284 GCA_964654295.1 uncultured bacterium
CATTGGGCCTCATAAGACAACAATTTTGCAATTACCTCTAAAGCCTACGCTACAGTTAATAGCACTTAACTGAGCTTTGACCTTTTTAACCTCAACGCATTTGCAATCACCGAAACAGAGCTTAGGCTCATCGCTAGAGCAGCTACCATCGGATTGAGCAAAAGACCTGTAAAGGGATAGAGAACGCCTGCAGCGATAGGAATTCCTAAAATGTTGTAGATAAAGGCAAAAAAGAGGTTTTGCCGGATATTTCGCATCATTTCACGGCTTAAATGAATAGCTGTGACAATTCCTCTTAAATCTCCCTTGACAAGAGTGATATCGGCGCTTTCTATGGCTACATCTGTTCCGCTTCCCATCGCAATTCCAACATCGGCAGCCGCTAGTGCAGCGGCATCGTTAATGCCATCGCCAGCCATAGCAACGATTTCACGTTGGCTTTGGGCTGATTGAACATGCCTAAGCTTCATTTCGGGCATCATACTAGCATAGACCTGGTCGATATTAAGAGCTTTTGCGACGACGTGGGCCGTATGTGAGTTATCACCGGTTAGTAAGACGATCTTTAATCCTAGCTGATGCAGCTCTTGAATGGCTTGAAGTGATGAAGGCTTAATTGGATCGTTGATTGTGATAAGAGCTGCTAATTGATGATCAATCGCAATATAAATGACTGTCTGTGCTTCCGCTTCAAACTCTTTGGCTTGCTGTTGGACCTCTTCTAAATTTTCAATGGCCTCTGCTTTCAGGTAGGAAATTGTTCCGATGAGAATTAAATGTCCTTCGACCTCTCCTTGTACTCCTTGGCCAGCTTTAGAAATAAAGTTCTCAACTTTTGGCAAGCTGCCAAATCGCTGCATTGCCTCTTTTACAATTGCTTGAGCTAAGGGATGTTCGCTAGCCTGCTCGACTGCCGCAGATAAGCGTAGGCAATCTTGTTCAGACCACTCATTTAAAGCAACCAGCCATTTGAATTGAGGCTTTCCCTCTGTTAATGTCCCTGTTTTATCGACAACTAAAAGGGTTACGTTAGTTAAGTTTTCTAAAGCTTGACCATTTTTAAAAAGAACGCCCAATTCTGCGCCTCTTCCCATTCCAACCATAATTGACATTGGAGTGGCTAGACCGAGGGCGCAGGGGCAGGCGATGATGAGTACAGAGATCGCATTAAGCAAACCATAGGTAAAAGAGGGGGCTGGGCCAAATAGGGTCCAAATGGCAAACGTAATGAAGGCGATGAGAACCACTGCCGGAACAAAATAGCTGGCTACTTTGTCTGCTAAACTTTGAATAGGAACGTGGCTTCTTTGTGCGTCGGAGACTAGTTGAATAATACGTGAAAGAATGGTGTCACGACCAACCTTTTCTGCACGCATGATGAAGCTTCCCATCTGATTGATTGTTCCGCCAAAGACGCGATCGTTCGGCCGTTTTGTCGCCTGCAGGGGTTCGCCTGTTAACATCGACTCATCAATTGCGCTTTCACCAGAAACAATGATCCCATCGACAGGAACTTTTCCTCCGGGCCTTACTCTTAAAAGATTGCCGACTTGAACTTCAGTAATTGAAATCTCTTTTTCCTGGTCATTTTTGACTAAAATGGCGGACTGGGCTGCTCGGCTCATTAAGGCTTGAATAGCTTGACTCGTCTCTCCTCTCGCTCTTAGCTCTAATACCTGGCCTAAAAGAACTAAAACTGTAATGACTGCTGCTGTTTCAAAATAGAGAGGAATCTCTCCGTGATGGAAGAAAGTAGCAGGCAGGATCGAGGGAAAGAGGAGAACGATTGCACTGTAGAAGTAGGCGACGCTTACACCTAAAGTAATTAAGGTGAACATATTCAGTCTCTTTTGCTTGAGAGACTGCCAGGCGCGCTGGAAAAAGGGCCATCCAGCCCAAAAGACAATAGGTGTACTCAGCAGCCATTGCAGCCACTGAGATAGAGAACTAGAGAAAAAAGAGAGATTAGGAGAGATAAGTGATCCCATAGATAGCAGAAGCAAGGGAATCGTTAAGAAGAGAGAGACCCAAAAACGGCGAAGCATCTCACGGTATTCATGCTCTACAGCCTCTGTTCCACCAAGCATTGGTTCGAGAGACATTCCACAAATAGGGCAGTTGCCAGGCTGCGGCTGCTGAATTTCTGGGTGCATGGGACAGGTGTAGAGGGAAAAAGTGGAGTGCTCGAGAGGCGCAATAGAAAACTCTTTTTTCGACCGATCCGATTCGAGAAATTTTTCGGGATCTTTTTTAAATTTATCCAAACAGTAGGCGCTGCAGAAGAAATAGGCATGCCCTTGGTATTTGAATGTGTGAATAGCCGTTTTAGAATTCACACTCATCTTACATACAGGATCAATTGCATCTTCAATCATTTCTCACCCACTCCTTATGAATCTAACTTTTCCTAACATGTGAAGTCGCCTAAGTCTATAAAAAGATTTTCTAAATGATCAAAAGAATCTTAGGTTGACTTTCGAGGACAAAAACTCAAGTTCTGGTTAGAATGCTTGTATGCGCCGACGTTTACCTAAAATTCTATCCATTCCAGACAAGGCAAATCGAGTGTTGCACTTGATTTGTCTAGCGATGATCCTGCTTCTTTTTCGTGTGTGGCACTTAGCTGTGCTTCAATATGAGGAAAAATTGGAGGAGTCGCGCCGTCCCCAAAAAAGAGAGGTTTGGGAGCCGGCCAGGCGCGGAACGATTCGAGACCGTTTCAACCTTCCTTTGGCTGTCAACCGTTTACACTACCAAGCCGCAATTTTATATGCACCTATCCGAGAAATTCCGGCGGCTGTCTGGGAGGTCAATGCTGAAGGCAAACGTGTCAAACGTTGGAAACGTAAAGAGTATATTTCCTCATTAGCGCAACTTTTAGCAGAGGAGTTAGATTTAGATCCTGCTCGTTTAGAGGATCAGATTCATTCGAAAGCAGCGCTCTATTTTCAGCTGCCTTTTATGATCAAAGAGCCTTTGACTGAAGAGCAATACTATCGATTAAAAATGTTAGAGCGGGATTGGCCAGGAATTGTTGCTCAATGTGTTCCCAAGCGCTATTACCCTAGAGAAAGAGTGGCAGCTGACGTCATTGGCTATATGGGAGCTATGGATCGTGGGCATTACGAGAGCATTCTGCAAGAGCTACGGTCACTACAACAGTATATCAAAGAGTATGAAGCAGGAGAGGAGCCTTCTCTTCCAGAAGATTATGCTAGCCATCAAGACGCTGTAGAGCGGCTATATTATCTTCAGAAAAAGGCTTATACCATTCATGATGAAGTCGGAAAGATGGGGGTGGAAGGGCGTTTTGAAGAGGCTTTGAGAGGATTTCATGGAAAGCGCAGCTATTTTTCAGATGCGAGAGGAAATTTCTTGAAAGAGCTGCCTGATTCGCAAGCTCCCTACTCTGGTCAGCGTATTTTGTTGAGCCTATCTGCAGAGCTTCAAGAGTTTGCAGAAGAGCTACTGATTCGTCATGAGCAGTTAAGGCAGCCAAGAGTTTCGAGCGTAACGACAGACATACGGGAGCGGTTAGCGGCTCGCTCTCCATGGATCAAAGGCGGTGCAATTGTAGCTTTGGACCCTAAGAGCGGAGAGGTGTTAGCTTTAGCTTCTTATCCTCGATTCGACCCTAACGACTTCATTTTAACTGGCGATAGCCAGATCGATCGGCAAAAGCGGGGTCGAATTCAGCGCTGGTTTGAAAGCGACTCTTTTTTAGCGGAAGTGTGGGAGCAGCGCCGCCCTTTGGAAAGAGAGGAGATTGATCCTGTGACGGAGCAGTTGCAAGAGGAAAAGCTTTGGATGACATGGAGAGCTTATTTAGATCGGATATTACCCGAAGAAAATTTAGTTAGAGAAGCTTTTCAAAGGTGGGACAGTGTAGGCCATGCGGTATACCTGCAAAATCTCATTGAGCAGCTCTTGATCCTTACCAATCAAAACAATCTCTATGCTGTTTTAAATCGTCTCTATCCTGAACCAGAACATTATCCGTATGGATCGCGCTTGCCTCTCTTACAACGTGAAGCGTTAGAGAAAGCTTTTGAAAAGCATGCAGAAGAGATCGCGCTGATTAAAAATCAGCTAGATCGCTATCTAAATGCTCTTCCACATCAATATGACAAAGTGCTCTTTGTCGATTTGTGCCGTTTAATCATCTGCAATGGGCGTTTTACAGATACTCTGGCGATGGCTTTGAAGCAGCAAACATTAGAAGAGTATCGTCAAAATAACTGCGCTTATCTTCGGCTGCATGATGCCTTAAAAGAGATGATTCAACCCCTCTACCAAGAAATTGATTTCCAGGCCTGGCGTAAAGAGTATGAAAAGAGTTTTCTAAAGGAGAAGCGGCAAGAGGAAAAATTATCGAAGAGATATCCTAGGCCATATTTAGATTATCTAGATGCTAAGCAGCAAGAGATGTTTAAAAGCTTTTGGTTGGAGCATGAGTGGCCCTTGCTCTTCTTTTTTACTACAGGAAAATGGCCTGATTTTCTACCGCTTGATCCTCATTTAAAACCCTACATGCAGCATTTAAGAGCATGGCAACGAGAGATTGCCAAGGGAGCGCATCAGCAGGTCGAGTGGTATGAAGCCTATATCCAATTGCGCCAAGCTCTAGACCTTTTGCCAGTTGATTTAGCTCTGGATTACCTCCAAACATTTCGCTCATATAAAGAGCTACAACGGCCTTTATATGGCAAATATCGATCGTTAAGACATGAGCAAAGGATATTCAAAGAGAAGCATCTAGCGACAGCCTTTTATCCTATTTATGGCTTTGGCCTCGCTCGATCCTATGCTTATCGTCAAGCTGCCACGCAGGGGTCTATTTTTAAACTTATTACAGCTTATGCTGGATTAATGCAGCGCTACAAAGAGTTAAAGGGGGCTGTTAGAGAGGCCTCTTCCTTGAATCCTTTAACTATTGTTGACCTGGTCCGCAAACAGGGTAAACAGGTTATTGTTGGATTTTTCTCTGATGGAGCAGCCATTCCACAATACTATAAAGGCGGTAGGCTTCCTAAAAGTTTAAACTATAATATTGGAGAGATCGACGTTGTACGAGCCATAGAGACCTCGAGCAACCACTATTTTTATTTAATTGCTGGTTAATATTTGAGTGATTCTGAACAGCTTGCTGAGACGGCTCGTTTATTCGGCTATGGAGCGCGCACACAGATTGACCTGCCGGCTGAAATTGCTGGACGCGTTCCTGAAGACCTAGCAGAAAATAGAGACGGCCTCTATGCCTTTGCTATCGGACAACACAGCTTAGTCGTCACCCCTTTACAAACAGCGATTGCCTTAGCGGCGATTGCGAATGGGGGAGAGGTCTTAAAACCTCAGATTGTTAAACTGCTAGCGGGAAAAGTGCCCAGTTCAAATTCAGGAGATTCTGGCGGACTTTTAAGATATTTAGACAAAGAGGTTGTTCGTCAGCTTCCTATGCCTGCTATGATCCGCCAACTTATTTTAGATGGGATGAGACGTGTCGTTGTTAAATCTCACCAGCCTCAATTCCTGCAGCAACTCAAACAATTTTATAAGAGAGACCCGAAAGCAGTGGATGACTATATTGCAATGAAAGAGTTCATGGTTGGAAAAACAAGCACAGCAGAATCAATCGAGCATTTGGACTTAGATTTAACTTTAGGAACAAATCGATATAACCATTTATGGTTTGGCGGAATCTTTTTCGCTGAAGATCAAAGGCGTTATACACATACCTTTAAAGATTCGTTGGGCGATCCAGAGCTTGTCGTTGTCATCTATTTGCGTTATGGAGGCTATGGCCGGGAAACAGCTCCTCTGGCTGCTCAAGTAGCTAATAAGTGGAGAGAGATCAAGGCGCGTCACCAAAAGTCCGATGCTCGGTCGGATAGCATGTAATCCTGTCTCTTCTTTTTCTTAAAAAGTCTGTAGCCGTGTCGCAGCGTTTGAGGCTGCTTTTGGAGTGCGGCGACTTGTCGCCGCTTTTCGCTCATCTCGACTTGTCGAGATGCTTGGATGCTACAGAAAGCTTAAATAATAAGGCTTTTTAACGCCTCGACAAGTCGCCGCACTCCAAACACTGGCGCGTGGTTAGAGTTACCTTAGTTTTAATCTAGCAGTAAATCCGAGCATCTGCCAAACTAGCTAAAATTAATAAAAAGGAATTTTAACGTGAGCAGCCAAATGTTCATCACTCGTGTTGGAATCGGGCAAGATAGCCATCGATTTCTCCCTCCCGAATCGGCCAAGCCTTGTATTATGGCAGGTGCTATTTTTGAAGATGTTCCAGGGTTTAATGCCAATTCAGATGGTGATGTTGTCTATCATGCAATCTGCAATGCCATTAGCTCATTAACAGGTATTCTTATCTTAGGAGCGTTGGCAGATGACCTCTGTTTAAAAGATGGGATTACCGATAGCGAAGTTTATCTTATCGAAGCGATGAAGACTCTGGGCAAGCAGAGGGTGAGACATGTGGCGATTACCATCGAAGCCAAGCGGCCTAAAATGAAGGCTCGTTTGCTTGAAATGCGTGAAAATATCGCTCGCGTCATGGGTATTCAGGTGAGCCAAGTTGGTATTACAGCAACCTCAGGCGAAGGTTTAACAGACTTCGGCTGCGGCGATGGTGTCCAATGCTTCGCTATCTTAACGACCGAAGAACCATTCGAAAGCTAATAGACATCTTTTAAATATCTCTTTTGATGGCGGAGACTCTTTAGATACTCTTTAGCTTGGGTTTCCGCCATCTCTCCACATTCTGAAATAATTTGAATTAAAGTTGCTTCGACATCTCTGGCCATCTGATGCGCGTCTCCACATACATATAAGTAAGCCCCCTCTTTAATCCATTGGAAAATTTCTTGCTTGCGAGCTTCCAAACGATGTTGCACGTAAATTTTATTCGATTGATCTCGAGAAAAAGCGACTTCAAGTTCTAATCGTCCCTGCTTGACGAGCTCTTCCCAAAAAGTTTGATAAAAGAAGTGATGCTTTCTCTGCCACTCTCCAAAAAATAGCCAGCTTCTGCCGCTATCGCCGCGAGCATAACGCTCCTGCATAAAGGCTCGAAATGGAGCGATGCCTGTGCCCGGGCCAATCATAATGACTGCTGCCTCTTTTTCTGCAGGCAAAGTGAATCCTTTGTGGGGTTGGATATAGATAGGGATTACGGGAGTGTTTAAGGGGGCGTGGTGCCATAAAAAATGGCTGCAGACGCCACGTCGCTGCTCATCGCGCGCATGATAATGCAATAGAGCGACGGTTAGATGGATCTGATTAGGATGTGTATATTGAGAAGAGGCAATCGAATAAAAGCGGGGAAGTAGAGGGAGAAGTAGCTGAGGCCACTCTTGAGGGTCAATTATTACCTCTGAATGCTCTTCTAATAGATCCCAAACCTCATGCGTTTCTAAATAAGTTTTGAAAGAGTCTCGCTCATGCGGCGAATGAATATTTTCTAATAACTCGCGTTTAGCTGGGTGGCTTTGTCTTTCTAATAAGAGCTTTAGTAGCTTGCGGTTGACATCTGTGATGCTGGCGTGGCTAGTCAAAAAAATTTTTAGTGGCAAAGTATCGTGGCAGCGAGGATCCGTTACAAGCTCTTCGCCTGTTGCTCGCATTGCTTGCAAGGTGCGTTTGACTAGGGCTTGATCATTTTGCGGTGCAATAGCCACGCTATCTCCCACCTGATAATAAATGCCTGACCCTGAAATGTCTAAGACAAGATGATATGTCTCCTTTTGTGAAGGGGGCAGACAGAGAGAGTAGCGTTCTTTGATGGAGGCTAAAAAAGGTTTTTCACGACTATATTGAGTAGCTGTCACAGAAACATGCGGGGTTAAAGATTTAAGCTGATGCCATCCAATAGTATAGCAGATCATCAGTTGATTGAATAGAGGCCTTGCCTGCAGTCGTTAAGAAAAAAATTTTAAATTTGTTGTTTTAAAAAGGATGGCTTGTTATGTTAAGGGCGTTTTAGACGCAAAATCTCGTTGTTAAAGACTTGTCACACTATCTTAGACACGCTTGATCGACTTTAGGGAGCTCTGCTAGAGCTCCCTAAATTTTTTCAACTAAAAAATATTTTTTACTTGCCTTGTTGACCTCAAGCTCTTCGATCGCTATGATGCGGACGTTGGGATGAGGAGCAATCGATGACAGCTAAGGCAAAAATTGCAATTGTAGGTGCTGGCTTATCAGGACTTAGCTGCGCGTATTACTTAGAACAGCTGGGATATTCGCCACTTATCTATGAACTCAACGCCTATCCGGGTGGTAGAGTTGTTACATATCATGAAGATGGCGATTTATTTGATCGAGGATTCCAAATCTTGCTCTCTTCATATGAAGAGGTAAACAAGATTTTAGATTGGAATCGCCTGCAAGTTGGTGCGTTTTTTCCAGGAGCAAAAGTTTGGTATAGAGGCCAATGGCATTTGATTGAAAATCCCTTGCGCCATCCCTTGAAGTTTTTTAAAACCTCCAAACTGCCTTTTCTGCAGTTTAGTGATCTATGGACCATTTTAAAACTCTATTTATCACGTGCATTTCGAACGAAACCCATCAATTGGCAGCAACCTGTTGTTAGTACAGCAGATTTTTTAAAGCAAAAAGGGCTCTCTAAGCCCTTTTTAAACTATTTTATGAAGCCATTTTTTGGTGGGGTTTTTTTAAAAAAAGATCTGGATGTTAATGTCGAAGTCTTTTTGCAAACTTTACGTTTCTTTGCCGAAGGTGTAGCCTGTTTGCCAAGGTCGGGGATGCAAGCGATTCCACAAGCAATTGTCAAAAAGTTGAAGAGAACGCAAATTCACTACAAACGTAAAGTTTCAGCTGTAGAAGGGGCTCGTCTTTTCTTTAGCAGTGGTCAGGAGGTGAAAGCAGATAAAATTGTTCTAGCAGTCGATCTGCCCCATGCTCAAGATCTTTTGACTAGATTGACTCCGCAAACAAGTATTGGGGTGACCTCGCTCTATTTTTCTATTGATGCGCATCTCTTAGACGCCCAGCCAATTTTGCATTTGAATGGTTCTCCAGAGGGGCCAATTAATAACTTAGCCTTTGTAAATACTGTCCAACCAAGCTATGCACCAGCTAATCGACACCTCGTCTCTATTTCAGTCATCGATCCTGAATGGAGAGGACGCTCTGATTTACAGCAAGCGGCTGTTGCCCAGCTGGAAAATTGGTTTCGTTTGCCGGCTGCTCGTTGGAAGTTTCTACGTTCCTATGAAATTTTGCATGCTTTGCCTGACCAAAAAAATCCGCCAATCTTGCATGGAAGCTTTCAAGACCCTCGTCAGCCCGATGTCTATTTGACAGGAGAACTGGTTGATCTTCCATCCATCAATGGCGCGATTGCTTCAGGACGTTTGATTGCAGAGCGTTTAGATGCGGATTTAAAGCGAAAATAACAATTGGAAGAGTCATGGCTCTGACACCTAATCAGTTTGATACCGTTTTAGAAGAGCAGGAGCGCACCTCTGTCTTAGCAAACGAACGCACCTATGCGGCTTGGATTCGCACAGGTTTGACATCCTTGGCAGCAGGCGTTGCGATGGAGCGGCTACTGCTTACGATTATTCCTCCTTTTACCAATCGTTTAATTGGTACAATTTTAATTGCTTGCAGCGGACTATTTTTTTTATTGGCCGCTTGGCGCTACTGGTATGTGGGTTCGCGCTTAAGAAGCTCGCGCGTCTCTGGGACGCCAATCGTCATCCTTTGCTTAATCAGCTTCTGTTTAATTATTGTGTCACTGATTGCCTTATTGGGTGTTTGGCAAATTGGGCGATTTGATTGAGGAGTGGTAGACAAGAACGATGCTGGCGGCTAAGAAGAAAGCAAATCCAATAGGGCCGTGTGGATAGGCATGGCTATACCAGATAGAGAGTCCGGAGGGAAGTAAGAGCAGAGCCGCTAGCTTTGAGATACCGGTTCGATAGAGAGCTAGAGCCGCAGCCCATGTTCCTAGCAGCCATCCAAACGAAGCAATCTCACTAATCCAGGAATGCGAGCCCCCGGCAATTGGATCAAAAAAAAGATTCTGAACAATTCGAGCCATAAACTCCTGTTCACTTGGATCTAGCTCTCTTCCGTGACGCATCAAAACACCTGTACCGATTCCAGCTACAGAATCAAATGCAGAATAAAAAACGAGAAAGATCCAGAAGCCAATACGGCTTACGATTGCATCAATGCCTTTTAGCCCTTCGACCAGTAAAAAACCGGCTACTCCGATCAATCCAAATAGAACCAGCTGAATAATATGCAGATAAAACC
>CAZZJE010000011.1:10294-18743 GCA_964654295.1 uncultured bacterium
CTTGAGGCAAAAGATTATAATAAACGGCTTTACCAAAACTATGAGGGTGGCCCAACTCTAACAGCATGAGTGAGAGAGCGGGAAAGATCAGGATGAACTGTCTCCAAAGGGAGTGTTTTGCTGGAATGTATTCAGTCATAACTTCTTAATATTTAACGGCGATTATCTTCAATTCTGCGTTGAATTCTCTGGTCTTCTAGGCGACGGTCTTGAATGCGCTGCTCGATCCTTCGATTTTGCAGCTGCTGGTCAATGACCTTTTGGTTAATACGCTTCTGCTCTTGCTCGCGATCTTGTCGCTGCCAATCCAATCTTTTATCCTCTTGAATGTTATCTTCAAGTTTTTTCCTTAAAACCTCTTGCTCCCGCTTGAGGCTCTCTTCATCCATCGATTGAATGGGATTAAAAGCGGAGATTGCCGTTAAGCAAACGAGCAGCCGAATGAGTCTACTGGACATCATGAGTTGTCTCCTTACGAGTCAAGTGGAACGTTTAAAAGCTTTAATGCATCCGTTACAGAATCGCAAAATGTCCAGGCACTTTCAAGCTGCATTTGTTTAAAAATCTGCTTAATAGCAGGTTCACAACTGCAAAGCAATAAAATCCTTTCTTGCCGCTGCATCAGACGTTTAATCTGCAACAAAAATTCTAAGCCTCTGTTGTCAATTCGAGTTGTATAGGAGAGATCGATAATGCAATTTTTGTGATAAATAATCGGTTCAAACTGATGCAGGTGTAGCTCATAATCGATCGTGTTGCTTAGCTGTCCAAAGAAGCTCCAAATGACACAATAATGAATCTGTCGAAGAGATTCATAGAGAGTAATCGAGTTGTCTTCTCTCTGAAGCAAGGTGATAAGCTCTTTCGCAGAGGGTAAAAAACTTTGGGATAAAAGTGGCCAGATATGGTGGAAAGATAAGAGCCAGCGGATATCCCCATTCAAATAGATTCCGTAGAGGCGTTTTTCCTCTGCTGCAGCTCTCTCCCAGGTTTGAAGTAAAAATTCTAGGCCTGCCAAGTCGATATAACGGACATAGCGAAAGTCCAAAATAATCATATCTTGAAGAAACGCCTCGTCGACAGCACCCGCTACTTGGGCTAACGTCTCTTTGTCAAGTTGAATAGGAAGAGGGATAATTGTAAAAGCATGCTTTCGAGAGAGAAATAGGCTGCCTTGCAGTAGCAAAGGAGAGAGGCTCTGATGGCGATAGATCGCCCAGCTCAGCAGACGCATGATGTTTTGGTAGAGAATGAGAGGGGTAAAGAGCGCTAGAGCTTTAGGTATTCCTAGAATATAACGTTTCCAAAGCCTCTTGGGTTCATTCCAAAGGCGAAATAGCCACTCCATTCCCCATTTTTGTGCCCAGAGAGGGGCTCTTGGAATTTCGCCTGTCAGCAGTGTCAAACTACCCCCAATTCCCATGGCAACAGGAACTTTGAGCTGCGAACGCACACGTTCAAACCAGATCTCTTGCTTGGGATTTCCTAGGCTTATAAGCAAAAGGTCGGCGTTTGACTGGTTAATCTGTTCAATTAAAAGCGCATCTTTTGCACTCGAATCAACTAAGCTAGGGCCGCAAACATGGATTGTAGGACAGGCAACTCCTGCAATCTGAAGACCAGGAAATTTCTGCACAAATAAATTGGCTGCTTTCTGAGAGACCTTTTCATCTCCTCCCAATAAAAATAACCGCCCTCCCCTCTCTCCCACTAATTCAATGAGCTTAATTGTTAAATCAACTCCAGCTACACGCTCGGGAATCTCTTCTCCTAACAGACGCATGGCCCAAATAAGTGGAACACCATCGACAGAATTGACAAGCGAGCGACGTAGAGTTGCAAATAGTTCCGAATGGCAGATCTCTTCATTAAGATGGCCATGGACATTTAGTAGAAAGTCTGTGTTGACAGTGGCAATATAGCGTGTTTCAGCCGAACGTTCCGGTTGAAAAACAGCTGAAGCAATTGTTTGGGCGGTCTCCTCCAATGTTTTGGGCTGAAAAGGGATGCCTGTGAGACAAATTGCTGGTTGTGTCATGATTTTTCCGATTAGTAGGATGATTTTCCAAGTAGCCTAAAAAGTTTAAGACTCATCCATCGCATGAGTAGACTTAGGTCAAAGCGCCAACCCATATGAACGGCGTAAAATACTTCAGAAGCATAGAGATCATCTGTCGCTGGATTCGGTCCATTGTCAAGTTCAGAGAGGGTAATCAAACCGATTTTTGAGCGCAGATAGAGATTTCTCCACTCCTGAGGTAACGCTTTGACCTCTTCTATTGTTCGTGGAGCGACGCCGACAAAGTGCGAATTTCCTGCAAAAATATTCCATAAGGCGGGCAGCCGTCCAAAGTGTCGCAAAGAGTGGCACTCGTCGACGCGCGTATTATCGAAAACCATCCAGGGGATTGTTTTCCAACTCTCCTCGGCAGGATTAGCTGGAAGTGCGACAACAAAATACTCTTGTAACTTAAAGCGCAGTCGCATGTAGAGATAGATGGGGCTTAAAAGGATAATAAGGAGCAGTGCCAAAGATCTTTCTAGCCATTGGATAGGATATTGCCAGATAGAGGGAGGAGAGAGCTCGCTTAAAATAAAATCTTCTTTGACATGGACAGCAGCGTTTAAATTTAAGTTGATCAAGAGGTTGCGGTCTACAATGCAATTTCTGATTTCGAGTGATTCTCCAATAAAGCTGCTGCGGCAGATCAAAGCATCTTCCACGACAGAGCTGTCCGAAACAATCGAGTTGCTTTCAATGATGACGTTTGGACCGATAGAGACATTTGCCTTTATCTGGCACGCCTCTCCAATAAAGATAGGAGGGGTGATCTCAGCGCTAGGGTGTAGGGAGACGCCGCGTGAAATCCAGACTCCCGGCTCCACTAGACGGGCCGTGGTAGGAAAGAGGTGGGGAAGATCTTTGCGGGTGATAAAGCGCTGGTTGGATAGCTTTAACTCTTCATAAGAGCGAGTGGAGAGCAGAGGAGAAATTTTTTCGATGACTACCTCTCCTTTAAGTTTATCCAATAGAGTTTGATCGTCACAATCAACAGGTAGAGAGCTTAAAACTTCGGCTGGCAAGATCGCCCAGCCTGTCCAGCTGCCGGAGCGGTCAACGATGATTGTGGGATGCAAAAAAGGTTTTTTTAATAGCTCGGGAGGAATGGTTGGCAGCAGGTCACCACGGCCTAGGAGGATGGGCTCGTGGCGGTGGCTATTGGCAATTAAGCGAACAATTGAATAGGGGGTATCGATATCGCGAGCTAAATGGTAAGTAAACGAAACACCCCAGCGTCGCCCGTCTGACAGCTCCGACTCAATTTTCTCGGGCAGATGGTGCAGAATGAGGTCATAGCTAGAGAGCTGGCAGCTGGCTAAAAACTCAATAATATGAAATAGGATGGGACGATCGGCAATATGCAAGAGAGGTGTCGGGCGATGCTGCAAGAGAGGCGCCATCTCAGGCTGATAACCAGTTGCAATCAGAATGGTATGCATTAGTATGCCCCTCGGCCAAAAATAACTGCCGGGATTGTTTGGAGTAAAATTTTAAAGTCTAGCCAGATGCTCTGACTTTCAATATATTGCAAATCGAGTTTAACTTGCTTCGAAAAAGGGATGTCGCCTCTTCCGCTAACTTGCCAAATACAGGTTAGTCCGGGCGTGACATCGAGACGCCGCCGCTCTTCAATCGTATAGAGCTCTACCTCTTCAACTAAAGGAGGGCGAGGGCCTACTAGCGACATTTCCCCTTTTAAAACACACCAGAGCTGAGGAAGCTCATCTAAACTTGTTTTGCGTATGATCCTGCCAATCCAGGTAACTCTAGGGTCTCGTCTGATTTTAAATGTATGCGAATTGCCATGGATACTTTGCTCCCTTAACAAAGCTTTATGCCGGTCTGCTCCCATATACATCGAGCGGAACTTAGGAAACAAAAACTCCTTTCCCCATTTTCCAACTCTTGTACTTATATAGAGAGTGGGTCCTCCATCTGTTAATTTAATGCAGATGGCAATGAGGAGCATTAAGGGACTAAGGAGAACTAATAGAAAGATGGAAACGAGGATATCGAAGCTTCGTTTTAAAAATTTGGCCGTTCCTACAACTAAAAGCCATCCATATTTTTTCCTGAGATAGATTAAACGCTGCCTCCAGCCACGCTTAGAAGCATATTTTTCATGCAACGCATTTAATAGACGAGTGCGTTCATCTCCATGTAAAACACCCCCGGGCCTCGGCATTGCACTCTTTACCTCTCTTAAACAAATGAGCGAATGGCTTCTTGAGGGGAGTTATAGATCTCAAAAATTTTGTGCATAGAGACTAGTTCAAAGATCGTACGAACAGGCTTATTCATTCGCGTCAGCTTAAGATCCCCTCCCTTAGAGTGCAAAAGCTTAAGAATAGAGAGCAGGCCTCCCAATCCAGAACTATCCACATATTTTATCTCTTCTAAATCGAGAACAACTTTGGAGATGGCATCCGCAGTCACTAAGTCGCTGACCTTTTGTTTAAACTCTCTCGATTCTTTGGCGTCTAAACTTTCAATTTTGGGACGTATAACAAGTACGCCCTCTTCCATTTTACTTTCCAGCTGCATTTCCTCTCCTCGCACGATGTAGCGTTTAAAGAAGTAAAGCTGGTTCCAGCCTTTCTCTGAGCGTTTAGGAGAATAACCTAACTCATCAGCGATGGCGCGAATAATATGCCATCCAAATCCACCCTCTTGATCTCCTGCAAGGCTTGGCTCTTGCAAAATTGTCGGATCAAACAGCTGTCCTTGGTCTGCTATTGTTAATGCAATTCCATCATCTAAAAAGCGAGCTTGAATCTCTACTGGGCCCGGCTCGTTGTTATACCCATGAACGACAATATTGCAAAATATTTCGTTGATTGCAAGATGCAGTTGATTCGATAAAAGGGTGCTATCTCCAGGCGCTTTTTCACAGAGGCGGCTGACAAACTGGCGGACAGCTTTCAGCTGACTTAAATCGCTGCTGAACTTTGCTGATAGGATGTTGGCGTCAATGGGCGGGCAATATTGAAGAATTTTAACGGCAATGACTGTTAAATCATCGTCGCAGCTCTCTTTCTCGGTAAATTCTAAAACGGCATGACGAATGGCATGCAGCATCTGTTGCGGGTCGCCCATTAAATTTTGCTCAATGACGTCGGATAGACGTTTCAACCCAAATAATTGGTTATCTGGCGATCGTGCCTCTGTGACACCATCGGAATAGAAAATAAAGAAATCGCCTTCGTCAAAGGATAGAGAGTGAGAGGTGTAGGCGCAGATTTCTGAGATGCCTAGCGGAAAATTTGTTCCGCTTAAAAATTTAAGCCGTTTTTTTTGTGAGGAGTAGTAGAGCGGTTTAGTAGAGCCGCAGTCTAAATAGTTAAATGTTCGGCGCTGCAGGTCGAAGCGGCCATAAAATAGGCTAACAAAATATTCTAAGTGTAGCAGCTTTGGCACAAGATCTTTGTGAATGAGCATTAGAATCTCTTCGGGTGAAAAGAGATCCTCTTGCCACGTCCCTTCAGGACCAATGAACTTATTAGGGGCAAAAGGCACAGAAAATCGCGCGAGCTCTGTTTTGACTGCAGTTCCTACTAAGGCAGCAGGCAGCCCTTTTCCCATTACATCGCCAAAAATAATGTCAAAAACGGGAGGAATAGGATGATAAAACTCGAAGAAATCGCCATCAATTTCCCTAGAAGGAATTGTCAGGGCTTCGATGGAGAGTCCAGGAATTAACTTGGGAGGAGTTTCCAATAGCAATGTTTCATAGATACGTCCGCCTAACAACAGCTCATGACGCAGCTGCGCGTGGGTTTTTTCAAGTTCGATGTGCTGCTGAAGGTTTAAACCTTCTAACCTTTGATTTTCTTTAATCAGGCGATACTTATCTAAAGAACTTTGGATCGCTTGTCGTAAGGTTGCGTCTTCCCATGGTTTTGCAATAAATTGAGCCACCTTGCCAATATTGATCGCTTCAATAGTCGTCTCTAGATCGTTATGGCCAGTCAAAATAATACGCATTGTTTCCGGTGAGATCTCTTGAGATATTTTTAAAATCTCATTTCCACTCATACCCGGCAGCTTTTGGTCGCAAATCAGCACGGCGATCGGATGATTTTTTAAGATTGCGATCGCCTCTTTGCCCGATTCCGCTTTATGAACGATTAAACCCTCGCGCTTTAAAGTCATCTCTAAAGCTGCCAATATAAAGGGATCATCATCGACAATTAGAATTTGCTCTTGTTTGTCGCTCAATCTTTCCATCTGTCTTACATGGCCGGTTAGAGACTCTAAACTCATAAATCTCGAAGTTATTAGATTGAAGGCTCAGTAACGGCTTTTTTTTTTTTCTTGTCAAGACAGCCCAGATATCCTACAAAAAAGCTTAGCAGGAGCTTGAACATGTCATACTACTTATCGTTAAATTTACATCCAAAGCAGAGTTTAAAAACGACTCAGCGCTTGATCATGTCTCCACAAATGCAACAGGCAATTCAATTTTTGCAGCTGCCCTTGCAAGAGCTTGAATTAGTTATTGAAGAGGAGCTACAGCGTAATCCTCTCTTAGATTGCGAAGAGGAAGAGGTTCCAGAAGAGAGAGAGCATCTGGAGCAGGAGGAGGAGGAGAGAACTTCTGGAGAAGAAGAGCAGCTCTCTTTTGAAGATGAAAACTTTAAGGTTTTACGGCTTCTAGACGAAGAGTTCCGTGACCATTTCGCTGAGAGTGGGCCTTATCAACCACGTGGGTCCGAAGAAGATCAGCTAAGAACCTTTTTAGAGAATTCTATAAGGGAGGAGTCGTCTCTCTTTGAATTCCTTATGAAGCAGGCTCAAGAGACTTTTGAAACGGCTAAAGAGCTGCAGCAAGCCGAGTGGATTATAGGCAACTTTGACTCTTCAGGCTATCTATCAAGTAGCTTAGAAGAGATTGCTCAATTGAATGATACAAATGTCGAAGAGCTTGAAAAGGTGTTAAAAAGAGTCCAAGCTTTTGAGCCCTATGGAGTAGGTGCTCGCTCCATCCAAGAGTCTCTCCTTATTCAGCTACGCTGCCTAGGAAAAGAGCAGACGTTGGCTTACCGAATCATTCGAGACCATTATGACTCTTTTTTGCATCACCATCTACGCAATCTGCAGCGCCAACTTAAATGTACGCCACAACAGCTGTCGGAAGCCTTGTTTGGAGAGATTTCCAAGCTGCGTCTTCATCCTGGCAAGAGCCGGTCAAAAGATTATGTGCCATTAATTGTGCCCGATCTCTCTATTATAGAAGATGATGGGCAGTGGCGTATTGTTGTGCATGACGAGAGCGTTCCTCCTTTAAGACTCAATCGCAAATACTTGCGTTTATTGGATCAAGACAATTTACCTAAAGAGACTGTAGACTTTATTCGCAGCAAGGTAAATTCAGCTAAATGGCTAATGCGCAATCTCTATCAGCGCAATGAGACCCTTTACCGCATTGCCGAAGCTCTGCTGAAGCATCAGCAAGTCTTTTTTAAAGAGCCCAATGGGAATCTGGAGCCTTTGACGATGAAAACTTTGGCAGAAGAGCTAGAGCTGCATGAATCGACGATTGCCAGAGCTGTTGCCAATAAATATATCGACACGCCACGAGGCTTACTTCCACTTCGCTTTTTTTTCTCACATGCTTATGTTAGTGAAGAGGGCGAGGATATTTCAGCTCGAACAGTTAAAGAGGAAATTCGACGTTCTATTTTAAATGAAGATAAATCACATCCTCTATCCGATGAGCTGATTTCTTCCGAACTTAAAAAGAAGGGAATTAATTGCGCAAGACGCACGGTAGCGAAATATCGCTTGCAACTTGGCTTTGGTAACACGCATCAACGCCGGAGGTTTGAAACAGAGGTTGATATTTAAAAAAATATTTACAGAATGAGCCGATAAGACAAGTCTTAAAACATGTCTAAAGCATGGTTTTTGCTCTGTTTTGAAAAAAAATTGAGCTCTTCATGCAAGATTGTTTTCTTCTTCAAACAATCTTAATTTTTCCCAGATAAACTAGTTGTATTAGTTAATATATAGTCCTAATAGGTATAAAAATGTCTTGTGTAGATAGCCTGAGTAGAGGCGCGCTGCAATTTTCGGAGGCTGACTCATTAAGAGTTGGGGACCTACGGTTGTCTCAATCTGTTGACTTAGAGCCAGATGTAATCGTTTCCACTTTTTCTTCAAAAAAGATCTGGAAAATTCATCAAGATGGAGCCCTCTTCCGTTTTTCAAAATGCAGTGCTCTCATGCAAGAGCACAGCCATGAAAGTAACTACTGCATGGAGCGTGAGCCTTTAAATCAAGGGTTAACCACAGATATTTATCGCCTAACCCCTAAAAATAGAGAAAAAAAGGCTAAAGTTGTTCGCGTAGCCAATGCAGACAAGCAGTCAGCGGATGAGTTGCGTC
>CAZZJE010000012.1:0-6043 GCA_964654295.1 uncultured bacterium
CTTTTGTAATTTCTCTAACTCTTTTTGAAAGGCAGCTTGTGCTGCTTTAGCTTCAGATAGCTTACGCTGAGAGGTCTCATCGCTCTCGGAGCTTAATGCTTCAATTTCTTTCTCAAGCTTAGATAATTCCGCTTTCAGCTCAGGGATATCTTTCCATGTCGGCTGTAAGAGAATACCTACAAATGCATGGGCGGTTGTCTTCAGTAGCTGTAGACCTGCATGAGAGATGCTATTTTTTGATAAGATGCGGTCGGCATGCTTGATAAATTCGCCGATATCTGCTCCAGCTCCTGAAAACTGAGCAATAGCCCTTTCTGCTTCCTCTTTCTCTAAGGCTGTCAAAATACGACATGGAATAAAGCGATTGCGGTCGCTATACACCAGATCGCAATGCTTGTCTAAAGCATCCCAAATCATGTTGTTAGCAACGTAAACATTTTTTGATTCGGCAATCAAGACTTGGTCTGGGTATTGTTTTCTTAAACGCTTTCCTAGCTTTGTCGGCCCTGATACCTGAACAATGTCTCCCATCACTAAAGCATGACAAATGTAGTCTAACTTTGAAGCAACCCCTAACTTTTCCATCGCTTCTGTAAATCGCTGATCACTCTCGTCGCTGCAGCCAGCGGAGTTGAAAGGAACAATTCGTATCGATCCTATAGAATCGGCTAAATGCTCTTTCTCTTTCATTGCACTCGTCAAATCAGCAGCTCCGTTTTGCGCGTCTGCAGCACCTAAGCTATGGCCTGTAATTTCGACGTGGATCTTAGCCTCACGATGCCCCTCTTTGCTCTGGATTTCAGCGATAGCTTGCTCTAAAAGTGGCAGTGCCAGTTTATTGCCTTGCTGCTTCCATAGATGATAGCCTGGACCATAGAGTGCACCTCTTGCTGGGACCCAGCTGTCAGCCATCTCAAAATCTCTAGCTCCTGAAGAGAGGTTAGCAATCGTTCCTTGAAAGGTCATCTTAACAGGAATTAATTGATTAGCTTTGACATACTTTTCTGTATCAACAGGCACTAACACTTGGCAAACAAACCCGCCATCAACCATTTGGACTCCAGAGACGCGATAGAGCTCTTTTCCTTCCACTGTTGGCAAATGCACGAATGTTCCCACGCGCTGCTGGCTGTAGAGATCAGAGATGCCATTAGTAGCGTTTAAATAGTACCCGTTTTCTAAGTAGTACTTGTTCCAGTAAGCCACCTTGCGAGCCAAATATTCACTAAGACGCATGTTTGCTCGAAGCGCTTTGCCCTGCTCCGCCGTAAAGTGTTCACTTTGCCTTGGATGGCGTACGGCTTGCATGCAGAACTCTTCAGAAGAGATCGTAGGATCCTTGTAAACTGTTTCTAAATGGTTATGAAGCTTTTGCCATTCGTTAGCATATAGCGAAAAGGTCTTTTCGCCATATAAAGCTTCGCACTCATGATGCACTTTGCTAACTGTACATAAGAGTGTCTCTAGTGCTGGGCGATAGCGCTCCGGATCTTGGCGATAGAGTTCTAATAGCTTTACAGAAGCGACGGATACTTCCAAGATGTGTAGATAGTAGTCCCAGAAAAAGAGGTTGATTTTTGCTGGCTTCTCAATAAAAGCTTGCAGTTTTTGTAGAGCAGCGGTCTCGCAGATGCGTACGGAAGGAGAGGTTGAGTAGAGTGCCACTGAGTCGATATCGGCTAAAATTGAAAGGGCATTTTTGCGGTTTTGACTTTCCAGTGTCGTTCCATCTAAATGCGTTCCAAAAAAATGCTTTTCAACACTCATCTTATGCATGTCTACAGGCACCTGAAACGCCTTTAAAATAGAGTGACCTGTTTGATCCGTTCTAAAATGTTTTAAAAGTTCATCTGCAACGGCATGAAAAGGTGCCTTACGGATCTCTTCCGACGGCTGGTTGGCTTGCCACCACATTAAATCTCTCTCTTTCACGTCGACAGCTATTCCAGCAATCACCCCAATTAATTGGTTTACAGAGATGTGAGACAGGGATTTCTCTAGGTAATCGTTTAAAGCCTGCTCCGTCAAACGCGGGCCATATGCTCTTTCTAGCAGCTGCTTAGCTGCTTCTAATGGAATATTTGTTAGATTTTCTTGAAAGAGTTGCCAAACCGAAGCTTGGGGGTCTTGGGCAATCGTTGTCGCGCGAGCGGCGTTTTCTTCGAGCTTTGAGGTAAAGCGCTCGCTTAAAGCAGCGACTTTAGCCGCAAAGCCTGGATAGGCTTTGTAATCTTCAGCAATGGCTGCCCAGCCTTTTTTTAAAGCGGGTAGTTCCGTATCTAACAGATGCGGTCTCAAAGAGGGATGATCGTTATAGAGTTTTTCTAAGGCTTCTACCTGCTTTGTTAACACATTGAGAACTGCTTGATCATCAAACCTAATTCCTAAAAAGTAGTAGAGCTTCTGTTTGGCATCAACGTAGAGATAAGATCTTGTTCCTCTCTGATACTCTTGGACAAGTTTAACTTCGGCTTGAAAGGTTTCCAATGGTGAAGCTGTCGGGCTATGTTGCGGAATAAGTGCTTGAAATGTTGATTTTCCCTCTTCAATAAAGCGGCTGAGAGACTCACTATATTCATGGTTAATCGTGACTAACTGCTGCATCAGCTGTTGGAGATGGTTGTCTAACTGCTCTGTCGCTCGCTTAAGCTCGGGGCTAGCTGTTTTGGTTAGTTTCCCTTGCAGCTCTTTTTGAGCTGTTTGAACAGTTGCAATTCTTTGACGTAAATTGTGTTGGGTTTCTCTCATGCGCTCTAAGCGCTGTATATCAACCTTTCGCTTAGAATCTGAAAGTGAGGGTTCCAAAGGATTTCGAGAGGTAATTTCTTTAACTTCATTCGCAACTACCTGAATCGCTTCTTGAATCAAACGATTGCTTATCTGAGCGTATTGCTGTCTAACTTCTACTAAACGCTTTTGAATTGATTGATAATGAGTATCTAGTTGGCTCTTAGCTGCATTTAATTTCTCTTGCATCTGTTTAGGTAAGTTTGCAAAAGATCTACCCTTTAAATTCAAAAAAGCTAATTGCTGCTGCAATAGTTTCTGTTCTAACTCTTCTAAACTCACTAAATGCTGTTTAAGATCAATCCGGTTGCTATTTGCTGGAGTTTCAATGGGAATCTCTTGCCTATTAGCAGTCTCAATTTCGCTTAGATACTCTTTTATAAGTGAATAGCGGCTTAAAAAGTCATCAAGCTGCTGCTTCAACAAAGGAAGCTGGCTCTTCTCTGCATAGGCTCGAATGTAACCTAAACGCCGAATCACCTCTTCTTCTCGGGCTGTTCCCCACTGCTTTTGCGCTTCTTTAACAAAGGCTTTTCCAATTTCTACCTGCTGCTCATCTGTTAAATCTGTTGCTTCCTCAGCCGTGACCAACTCCACAACGCCTAATTCATCTATGGCAAATGCAGAAATCTGTTCGAACGCATATAGCTCATCTTTTAAAAGCTTTCGATGCATCCCTTTTAAAATTTCTTTGATTGAAGCAGCCACCTGTTTGTAATCCATCCAGGCACTGTCATAGCTTTGATGGACGGTATGCAAACCTCTAATAAAATTGACTTCACTCTCAATTTTCTTGTCCTGCTCAGTCTCATTTGCGGCTTTGGTTTGATGTAGCTCTGAAAAAGCTAATTTCATAATTTTTTTAATGTCAGAGGCTTGGTCGTTATGAAGGGAAGAGTCAAACCATTTACTCTTCACGATTGCCTGGTTCTTGAAAGTTAAATTTTCGCCTTCATACTGACAAATTGTTTCAATAGTTTGTTGAGAAGCTGGAGAGAGATTCATGTAAAAGCTTACTTTGTTTAAATGATAAAAAAATAATAATATATTAATGGTATTTAAATTAATTGTCAAAAAAATTTATAGTTTCTTTGCAAAGTAGTGTCTCTTGAAAGTTCTACGAACGCTCTATTTTTCACTTAACCGTTGCTAAATATCGATCAGTTGCGTTATCATTAGAGCAACTAGATAAAGATAGAGAGATTAGGTTCTCTCATTGGTTACCCTTTTTTAATTTTTAACCTACGGATTAGCATTAAATGACGGTTGTTAAAGTTCGCGTTGGAGATTCCATCGATAAAGCGCTGCGCGCTCTTAAAAAACGTTTAGATAAAGAGGGTGTGATGAAGTCAGTCAAAGCACACCGTTTTTACTCAAAACCCTCGATCAAAAAACGTGCTAAAGCCAAAGCAGCTCTTAAATATAAAAAGCAGCGTTAGTTTTTAGCGTAGATCTTTCAAGTTAGTCGTGTAGTTTAAAAGAGAGGCTCCTGTTTAGCCTCTCTTTGCATTAACAGATTCAAACCTTTCCATCTAATCATCTTAGATCCCTAGACAAATAGTTAGTATTCTGCTAACCTAGCCGTGCGCAAGCGCGAAGAGTCTGCAAAAACTTCTTCCGCATAAAACAGGTGCTGCAGCACAACTTTTTAATAGATGGATTGAGTCACTTCTCTCCATCCTACTTAGTATCTAAACCTATCTTAAAGTGTGACATTTGCAGGCAAAGCATGGCTGATTACTACGAAATTCTTGGAGTTAATAAAGGGGCAACTGCTGAAGAAATCAAAAAGGCTTACCGTAAAAAAGCCTTGGAATTTCATCCCGACCGTAACCCTGGCAATTCTGAAGCAGAAAAAAAATTCAAAGAGATTTCCGAGGCGTACGAAGTCCTCAGCGATGAAAATAAGCGTAAAATTTATGATCAGTATGGTGCAGAAGCTCTTCAAGGCGGAGCGGGAGGCTTCGGCGGCGGTGGCGGTTATCACTACACTTCGATGGAAGAGGCTCTACGTACCTTCATGGGTGCCTTTGGTGGCATGGGGCAAGAGTCTATATTTGAGAGCTTCTTTGGTGGCGGCGCTCCAGGAAGTGGTGGCGGTTCAATGTCGCGGCAAGGGGCTAGCAAACGGGTTAACATCAGTTTAGCATTTGAAGAGGCTGCCCGCGGAGTCGATAAAGAGCTTGCGATCACCAACTACGTCACTTGTAATGAGTGTCACGGCAGGGGAGCAGTCAAGTCTGACGGCATTGAAACCTGTTCGCGCTGTCATGGAAATGGTCAGGTGTTTGAGCAGCGTGGATTTTTCAGCATGTCGATGACCTGTCCAAAGTGTGGCGGAGAGGGGCAAGTGATCAAAGATCCTTGTTCGAAGTGTCGTGGTAAAGGCGTTGTCAAAGAGAAGCAGCATGTAAAAGTGCATATTCCAGCTGGCGTCGACAGCGGCATGCGGCTTAAAATGAGCGGCTATGGCGATGCTGGTCAAGGTGGCGGTCCCGCTGGTGACCTCTATGTCTTTATCACTGTCGAACCTCATAAAATGTTTGAAAGAGAGGGCGATGATATCCTCTTAGACCTACCTATTAACTTTCCAGAAGCTGCTCTCGGCTGTAAAAAAGAGGTTCCCTCCCTCTTTTCCCACACGTGCCGCATCACCATTCCAGAGGGCACTCAAAATGGCGCCATCTTCCGAGTGAAAAACGAGGGCTTTCCTAACGTTCATGGACAAGGTAAGGGCGACCTCCTCGTACGTGTCTTCGTTGAAACTCCCACCCGTTTAACCGATAAACAAAAGCAGCTTCTCAAAGAGTTTAGTGAACTGCAAGAACCTAACAACCACCCCAAAAGCAAAAGTTTCATCGACAAGATCAAAGACCTCTTCTCCTAAAGGATCTCTTGCATGCTTAGGTCATTATCTTCTTATCGGCAGCGTGGATATCTCCTCGCTGCCGTTTTACTATTAGGCTTCCTCTCTGCAGGAGCTCTCTTCTCTCTCTTCGACTCTTCTAAATCGATCCCTCATCAAGAGGGAAAAAAAGAGCAGGCAAGGCTCCCCTTTGCCGAGCGTCAACTCTCCTCTCCTCTCTTCCTTCAATACATGCAGCAGATGCAATCTAGCCAACAAGAGGCCCTTAAACTCTATCCTCATTTTTCTAATGGGATAAAAGAGACTGCGAGTAAAAAAAGTTCGTCGGGCACCGATTCTAAAACGGTTGAAGAGCTCGCTCTCCTAGTGTTATCTCCCTCTATGCAAAAC
>CAZZJE010000012.1:6053-18154 GCA_964654295.1 uncultured bacterium
CTTCGGAATCTAACCGTAGATGGCATCAACAGCTGCTGACACAGCTGCGCCAGCTCTCAGATTTGCAAAAAGAGGGGACTCTTCCCATTCAAAATGTTGCCTATCGCTCGGAAGCAGAGGCCTGGTTTAGCCAGTTAGTCTATTGGATTTATGTCGGGCCTAACTTATGGCCAGCTCTTATGGAAAGTGCGGTTCAGCTAGAGATTTTTAAGCCTCAAACCAGACCTTTTCAGTCGGGTCAAGCCATTGCAAGCTTCTATAAACAGATTTTTCAACACCTCTCCCATTCCCAATTTTCCGGTCGCGACAAAGAGTCAGATAGCAACCATGAACCCGAAGATTTTCATTTGGCTGGAGATGTTCCCTTTGTCCTCTATACGACTTCTAAACCATCTTTTGTCAAAATCATAAGAACCCCAACCGTTGCAATCCAAAGTGATAAGGGGCACTCGCGTAAATTTAAAGTGAACCCCTCCTTTAAAGCCTATCTGGAGTGCTGCAAAAAACAAAATGAGCGGCACCTCTATGTGAATTTGATGAAGCGGCAAGGAAAAGAGGCGGAACGTTCCCGAGTGATTGAAGAGTTAGAGTCTAAAGAGCGATTCAAAGAGGCTATTGCTGTTGCAACTCTGGATAAAGATTCTGAATTCTATAACCAAGAGGGGGCGTTTGCTAAAAATGATGAAGCAGAAACATTTAAAAAGATATTTTTAGAGCGCTTAACCCAGCGGCAGGGGTTAAGTACCTATTATTGGCCTAAGGCTTTACAAAAAGAGGTGTGGAATAGCGATCTCAAACAAATCGTTGCATCCGTTCACCGAGATTATTTTGCCGACTCTACGACCTTAAATGTGCAAGCGCGCCAAGATTTTATTGAGCTTACCTATTTGAAAATCATCGAGGCTCTTTTTGGCTATTTAAAGCCGAACAACTGCACAATCGCTTGTAAGCACTCGATTGATCGAGCCCCTTCGCAAATTGCCCTGCTCTATCTCTATCACCAATGGGATCCTGCTAAACGCCAGATAGAAGCTGCTGCTGTAAACATGGCAGCGGCCCTTCTCTTTACTCCTGCGATCTTAAACCATAACCGATCGATCTTTAGCCGGCGTGTAGAACGGCTAAATCAAGCGCTAGCTAGGCTGTTTCCTGAAAAGGCATAACGGGTTTAAGACGGGTTCTGGAGTGCGGCGGCTTGCCGCCGCTTTTTGCTCGCTTCGACTTGTCGAAGCGTTAAAGGCTAAATCTGTCTAAAACGTAAATCCGTTTTCTAAAATGCAACGAAATCACTCGGCTCATTTTGCTTTGCAATCGTCATCACTGTCTTTTCACAAAGCTCCGGATGCTGCCTAAGACGATTTTGTACAGTTAACATCGCTAAATCAGGATGGTTACACTCTTCCGACAAATGAGCTAAATAGACATGCTTAACGCCTGGATGATAGACCTGATAGAGCAATTCGGCACAAGCGGCATTGGAGAGATGCCCACTTCGGCCAAGAATCCTTTGTTTAAGATAGGCAGGGCGAGAGCAAGCATGTACCATCTCGGGCTGATGGTTAGCTTCTAAATACAAATAGTCGCACTGCTGAAGCTTATTACCTACTAGCGAAGTGACATAGCCTAAGTCAGCACAAACACCAAGCTTGATTCCTCCTGTGCGAAGGATAAATGCTACGGGATCACTCGTGTCGTGAGGGATACTAAAGGGATGAATTTCTAAATCTTTCCACTCAAAAGTCTCTCCCGTAGCAAAGATTTTGAAGGGTAAACACTCTCCCTTTAGGGATTCAACAATGCCTTTGGCCGTTTCAACATTTGCAAAAACGGGTATGCCATATTTTTGGACAAGGGATCGTAAGCCTGCGATATGATCGTGGTGTTCATGGGTGATGAGGACTGCATCAATGTCACTTAAATCGACATTACAGCTAGCCAGCCGCTCTGTGAGCTGTCGAATTCCAATTCCCATATCAATCAGGACCTTTGTATGCGACGTTCCAACATACAAACAGTTGCCTTTAGAACCAGATGCAAGCGGTCGAAAGCCCTTCATGATCACCTAAAAAATTTATGATGTGCTCAAGCTTAACAGCTCAGGGAGAAATCGTCAAATAACGAAGTCGTGAATCTTTGCTTTGACTGAAAAGGAAGAAGGATTGAAAATTTAATTAGGTAGTCGATCAAAAAAGGAGACTCAACATGAGCCAATTTGAATATCAGTTGCAAGAGTTAGAATCTCTAGTTGATCAGCTACTCGATGTAGCTAAAGAGATCGAAGAGACTTCACGCTTAGATCCCAAAGAAGATCGCTTAATCCCTCTCCAAGAAAAACAAGAGGAGTTGATCCATCAGATTCAGAAAAAAGATCAGCAGCTCTCTTCTCCTAAAGAGCAGTCAGAAAAAGGAGCTTTGATCGAAGCTCGTATCTTGGCTAAACTGCAAGAGTTTGAGCAGAGCAACCAGCACGCCGTACAAAATTTACGTACGAGAGGTGGGTTGCTCTATTTCGACCGTTACAAAGGTTGAGTGCTATCTGCAGCTAGCGCAGTTGCCAGATGCTCTAAATTGCCTTTTAGTGTGTTTTCACCAGTCGATCGGATATTAAAGAGATCCTCCGATTCTTTCTCGCTCATGTTGACAAGATTACTAAATAGTTGATTTGTTGGTGAATTTAATTTGGATTAATTTTTTTATTTTTTAATTCATTTATCCATTTTGTTACACTTTCTTCTGTGGTCTCTTTTGTTATTTTTAAAGAATCATGTTCAAATGTTTCCTTGCTGCCATTGTAATACATCGCTTCTATTACAATCGAATTCTCTTCTTTTACCCATTCTATAGCAACTGAACGATCTGTTTTATCAAAGTATACCCTTAATTGTTCCTTCTTGGATTTGGCATATCGGTCAAATAGAGATTTTTTATTAATTAAATTTTTACAAGCACGCCCAAAAGGCAAGTGCTTGTCTAATAGGTTCTGACAAAATTTTTCTAAATCTTTGTCTATAAAAACATTTTCTTTGCAAAGGTCTTGGAAATCATGACGAGTTAAGGATAGATCTGGAATTGATTTTCGGATTTTGACTTCATAAATAGGAGATTGATTAACTGTTTTTACCATTACTGATAGTTGGTAGTCTCCTATACTAACACAATAGCGCACAAGCCCTCCTGGAATTCTAATTTTAATGGATTCCAAAAATTCTTGGTTCTTTTTATGAAGTGCCAAGGTGTCTGCTAATTGCTTAATTTGATCTTCAGAATGGCCGGAAACTTTTAATTTGATAGAAACCCCACCATTTCCGATACTTCCCTCACTTTGTACATCAGCAATTAAACTGTTTTCATGACCAAACGAAATCTCAACAGGAATGCTTATATCAATTTTATTTCTTATCGATGCTCTTATTTTTTCTAATGCGGAGTCGTTTGTTTTCAAGTGATCACTTATCCAAAGTTTAATTCCCTTGTCTAGTGATCCTTCAAAACTACTAAGCAGACGTTTGACGCTGATAAATTTTTTTTCGCAAATATCATAGTATCTCAGCTGCAATCCTAACTGCCCATTCTCTAAATAGCGGCTAAGCTCAACTTTTAAAACTGATCTAGATAAAATTGCTTTACCTTCCTCCAGTTCTTCCGGTTCCGCTAGAAACTCTCGAACATTTGTTAATTCAGGAAGAGCCTCATTAACATAGTTATCAATCTCTTTTTCTAAGAGACTTATTAAAGAGATCTCTTTTGTTGAACAGGAATAATTTGTTTTTTGGCAAAAAATTTGAAGTTTATAGGAGTTGTCGGTTTTGGTGACTTTGGTTGTGTAGGCTTTATATGGAATCAAAAAGGATCCCTCTTTTACCTGAAGTTTCTTCAAATAACGTTTGTTGGGCTTATCGTTTTTTGTGGACTCTAAAATGGATTTAATTTGTTTTTCTAAGTTTTCTTTTGATTCATCTATAACTTTAGAGTGTATATCTATAACTTTAGATTTTATAATTGGATCTTTTTTAGATTTTATAATTGGATCTTTTAGTTTCAGGTTTATTTCGAATGATTTGTTTTTATAAGTTATGGTAATAAGCCAATTGCCTTTTTCGTATTCGACAATATTTTTGCCGCCTGACATTCTTTTGTAATAATTAAGATTAGCTTTTAACTGATTGATTTTTTGGTTTAAATTTTTTAAAGATTCAACGGTTATCCCTTCTTCTTGTAGCTCATAATCAAAATCTTGATGTCTGCCTGCCACTTTCCATTGCGCGGGATCAGAAAAAGATGCCGAAAATTGTGTCAGCTTCAAGCTCGAAATCCAACGAGTGACCGCTGTAATTGAGATCTTAGAATCCGATAAACAGAGTCTACGCACTTTTATCTGACCGCTCTCTAGATCCCAATAATAAGCCTCAAGCTGAGGTTGTTTTGTCACTCTATCTTGTGTCCAATCTAATGCGACTGTTTGCACTAGACGGCTTAATTGAGAGGGGATATGGGTTGTCTTGATTAAACTCTCCAAATCCTCCTTGCAAGTTACTAAATGCCTACACTCAACACTATAAGGAAAATAGCTATTTAGCTTCTCATTTAGTACCGATTCTAATTTCTCATCATCATTTACAACACAGATTTCTTGACAATCCGATCGATTAATTGCAGAGAGAGGTTGATTTAAATCAATAGGTGCGTTCAAACGGCTAAATAATATCCGATAGCTATTTGACTCTTTATGAACTTCATAGGCGCGCGAACCTATCTGATGAACAAAATAGGTCTCATTTTCACTCCTGCAGTTCTCCTTAAAAAATTGTGCATTTGCTATACGGTTGACGAGGCGACGCTGTAATCTTTGCAGCGACTCATCATTAAGTCCCGGTTCGCTGATTATTTCACCCACTCCTCCAGCGACAGACTCATTTGCTTCCCAGCAAGCCAGAGAAAAATTAGGCCTAATTCCTTCGCTGCTTACACCTTCACTCAAGGTGTTAATTTCTTCAAGACGACTCACATTATTTTTTATAAGAGTCTCCACCCATGTATGGACTTCTTGAGGGCTGTAGCGCTGTTTTAAAACTAATTCAGCTGATTCTGGGCCTCCAGTTACCGGGTTATAGTAGGTAGCCACAAGGGTGCTGGAAAGCGAAGAAGGTTTATGACGGCAACAGTTCAACTTTAAATGAACTTTATTAACCCTATGGCAAAGTTCATCAGATGAATGAATCTCTTTCTCTTCACAGCTCATATGTTTGCAAGATTCAAAGAGTTTTTGCTTGCGATGGGCCTTAACGATGAGTGGAAGATTTCGCAAATATTTGAAAGAGACAAATTCTGGCGGCTCATTAGCATTAACGGGAGGGAAGAAAATTTTAAAATGATCCCTTTTTTCTTTTTTAATTTTCTGGAGTAAAAAGGGTTTACGGATGCTAGTCTGCTCGGTTGATTCAAAATCGCTACTTTTAGGAGCAAAGGTCGTAATGAGAGTGGGCATCTCTTGAGAGATTTGATCAAATAAATGCTGATCTTTAATGGCTGAATCGGCGGAATAAAGCTGATTAAATAGAGCTTTGGAAACTTGATCGTTTTTTTGCAAAGTTTTTATGACTCGATTTAAACTAGTTTCGAGTAACTTTAGCTCTCTATTCAGCTTTTTGCTTCGAAGACGAGATAAAATCCATCCCCAAATCCCATATTGCATTTTACGCACAGATTGTAGCCGTGCAGAAACATTTCGATATAAGTTTCTAAACTCTCTATGCTCTTGTGCATTTGCTGGTGCGACAGTTTTTTCTTTAAGCCATTCAAAAGCTTTCTGTGTTGCTTGGCGCTCTCTTTCAATCTCCCTTGTTTTTGTGAAGCTCAAACAGCATCTTCTCTTTTTCCTGAGGGGAATAAAGGATTCAACTTTTGGGCAAAAACTTAAAGAGTGGTCTGACTGAAAACCTAAGGCCAGAACGTGAAGAGATGCCATTTAAAAGCCCTTTTTAATTTAGTAAAAAACGTTAATAAAATTTGGCTTTTAAAACAAGATTAATTCGCTTGTCTGGCGGCTTAATAGGCTTTTACTAAGTCAAAAAACATGCTCCTCTTCACTCGCTGTCAGGCTATCCTCTATCTCTTCCCACTCTTCACCATTCGATGTGTTAGCTGCACCTTTAAGAGCCAAAATCTTGCGCGGCTTGCTTCCATCCGCCGGCCCAACAACACCTCGTTTTTCTAATTCATCCATTAGGCTTGCCGCTCTCGCATATCCAATCTTAAGTTTTCTTTGCAAGAATGTTGTAGAGGCATTTCCTGTTTCAACGACTGTTTTTAAAGCCTGTTCATATAAACTATCTTCTGGGAAATCCTCTTCACCATCCTCCTCGCCGTCACTCAGGCGGTTAGCTCCATTAAACGAGGAAATAAGGTAATTTGGAGGTGCCTGAGAGGTGATCTTTTCCAATACACGATGAATCTCTTCATCTCTAACAAAGGCTCCCTGAGCACGGACAAGCTGAGACGTTCCAGGAGGTAGAAAGAGCATGTCACCATTGCCAAGCAGTGATTCAGCACCTGTTTCATCTAAAATAATTTGGCTATTCACCCGGCTAGCCACTTTAAAGGCAATTCTCGTTGGGAAGTTTGCTTTAATTAAGCCCGTAATCACTTCTCTTGATGGACGCTGTGTTGCTAAAATCAGATGGATACCTACCGCACGAGCCATCTGAGCGATCCTTGCAATAAAAGTCTCGATATCATGACTTGCTACCATCATTAAATCGGCTAACTCATCGATAATTCCTACAATATAGGGAAGCTTGTCTGGGATCTCCTTGCCCAAATCAGCTTCTGCTGCCTTGTCGATTGTTCGGTTGTTAAATCCTTCGATATTACGCACTCCAACTAGCTTTAGAGTGTCATAACGTCTCTCCATCTCTTTGACCAGCCATTGCAATGCAGCACAAGCCTCTTCCGGCTCCGTAATAACAGGCGCTAGCATATGGGGTAGCTTGGTGTAAGGGGTCAGCTCAACCTTTTTCGGGTCAACCATCAGCAATTTGATCTCATCCGGCCGAGCATTCATCACAATAGACATTACTATTGTATTAATACAAACCGATTTTCCTGAACCCGTTGCCCCTGCAATAATACAATGAGGCATCTTCGCTAGGTCACTCATCACAAAATCGCCGTTGACTGCTTTGCCTAGCAAAACAGGAATATGAAACTTTTTGCCGCCCTGCTGATAGGCTGTTAAAAGCTCGCGATAACTAACCTCTTGCGGCTGCGCATTGGGTACTTCAATTCCTACAGCGGCCTTCCCTGGAATGGGTGCGATGATCCGTATCGACTTGGCTTCCATGTTCAAAGCGATGTCGTTCTCTAATGCTTTAATTTTTTGAACTTTAACGCCGATCGAGGGGTGCACCTCAAAGGATGTAATCGTAGGGCCACAGTTGATCTGTCCGACTTTGGCTTCAATGCCAAAGCTATGCAATGTCTCTTCTAGTACTTCAGCTTGCCGTTTTAAATCTTGTTTTAGAGTAGAAGAGTCTACCTTCTTAGGTGTCTGCAGCAGCCCTGCCACTGGCAATTCATAAGCTGTAAAGTCTCCATTATGCACCCGCTGCTCCTGCAAAGCTTTTTGACGCTTGCTGACTCGATCTTCTTTTATTGCAGGTGGCGACGAAGCGGCTGGGAAACTTTCAATCCGTTCAATAGTTGCTTCAGGGGCAGGTAAAAAAGGACCGCCTTTGCGAGAGAGGGAGGGGCGTACCTTTAAATCTCTTTCCGGATGAATAGCCATCAACTCCTGCCTTGTAGGCAATGGATCAAGTGCTATCGGAGCCTGTTTTTCCGTACTATTCGAAGCGGAAGTCGGCATAGAGACTTTGACAAGTCGACTCTCATTCTTAGATAATGGCTCAGGATCCTTTAAACGGGCTGCCCGCTCCGCTTTCTGTCTCTCTCTCCACTCTTGCCAATGGCGATAGATGGTTGCAATGGCAACAAAAGGGCTGGCTTTAAATAGAAAAAGAAGGCTTCCTAACCATGCCGTAGAAAAAATAAGGAAAATGCCAAGGTCATTAAACGCCCTTAGAAAATTAACTTCAGGTAGATCGCTGTAAAGGTAGTAAGCGGGTGCTCCACCTAAATGAAAGGGGATCGAATGATAAAACGTCTGCCGCAAAGCTTGCGCACTCTGAGTAAAGCGCGTTTCTAAAACCGATAGTAACATGCCGGTCGAAAAGAGTAAGATGGCGATGGCTAAGCTTTTTAAAGGTAAAAAATTTAAGCTCTTCTTAAACATCAATCTCCAGCCCATCCAACCAAAATAGATGCATAAGAGATAGCTTCCAATGCCAAAAAAGGCATGAAAGACCCATCCAACGCTATGTCCAGCCAATCCAAGCCAATGTTGATGGGAAGGTTTGAAAGCAAAGCTCAGTAGGCTTAGAAAGAGCAGGAGCGCACCTGCATAGAGAAGCAGGCCACGAATTTCACGTGTATCCCGATTGAGCTCTTTAGATGCTCTCTTACCCTTTTTCTTTGTTTTTTTTGCTTCGTTTTTTTTGGAAGAGTCTTTTGCCATGCCAATGTCGCGTTCTATCGGTTGAAGTAGAGGATTGTAAATATGCCCAGTGCTGTGCAATACCAGCCAAAAAGAGCCAGTCGATCTCTCACAACAACTCGAATGAGGAGAGTGAGAGAACCAAGCCCAACAAGATAAGAGGAGAGGAATCCGACGAGGTAATTTAAGGGATCAATATGCGCTAACGGTGTTGCATCAGGCTTTAGCTGATCAAGAAGTTCATAAGCTGTTCCACCTAAAATAGCAGGAATAGCTAGAAAAACAGAAAAACGCACGGCCGACTCGCCGTCCCATCCAAGCAAGCGCGCTGCTGTAATGGTAGAGCCACTTCGTGAAACGCCCGGTAAAATAGCAAATGCCTGCGCACAACCGATCAGCAAGGAATCCCTCCAGCGGTGTCTCTCCAGGTGAGCTTCTGAGGCTTTCCAGCCAAATCGAGAAGCTAAAAAGAGAAAAAGAGCTGTGATTAGGAAAAAGAAACCGAGCAGCTCAGGAGCGTCATAGATTGCTTTAATCTGCTTGATAATAATGACAAGTGGGAAAAGGGGCAAAGTGCCAAGCAAGACTTGAAAAAAACTCGTTCGACTCTGAAGGGCTTCCAAAATTTGGCGGAAAAAGAGCGTAAAGATCACACACAGGGTACCTAGATGGCAAACTAAATCGAATAAGAGATATTGGTCGAGATGCTTAAATCCAAAGAGAGCTTGGCACAACTTAAGATGGCCAGAAGAGCTGATGGGAAGAAATTCGGTGAGTCCCTGAAGAACCCCTAATAGCAGTGCTTCTAACAGTGTCATCGCTTAGACTAAAGAGAGATGGGCGATCGACGGGACTCGAACCCGCGACATCTGGAACCACAATCCAGCGCTCTAACCAACTGAGCTACAATCGCCATTTAGGACTTCGCGCGACCTGCTGTGTCGCTAACGTCGTCTAATATGGCGAATTATCCCGTTTTCTGTCAAGAGAGCAGCAACGAAAGAAGCGAATTTCTTCTATTTCAAGGGAATCCAGCGCTCGCTTACATTAAAACGCCTTTTTTGATTGCGCTCTTTTTGAGCTTTTAAGATCTCTTCGTTAGAAGGCTCTTTTTTCTTCTGCTCTTTCAAATAAAGCTCTAGCTTCTGATGGTTCTCTAGCAATAATCGCCACTCACTCTCTTCTAAGCTCTCCTCTTCTCTATTCAATAACTCACAAACCTTTGGATCTATTCCCACCTGCTCCAGAAACGACTTGTCTTTTTTAGAGTGGCTTTTTATCTCATAACGCATCCAAACAAGCGCCTGATGCAGCTGCTGCCTGCGTTCACGAATAAGTGCCGATTCCGGAGAGACAACCTCTTCGGCTTTTTGATAAAGCGATTGAATCTTAATTTTATTCAAACCATCATCAAAAGCCCCTTCAACCTTACTAAAATTTGTCTTGGCCATGCACAACCTCATCTTAATCAGCTGTTATCTTCAATTATATCAAATTTCTATTTTCTATTCTTTTTAACATGGAGTCTTAATTGAAAAGTTTTGCTTGATGGGCTAGAGTCTTTTTAAAACTCGATTAGGGCAGCGAGGACGAGATATGGAAGAAGTGGAAGTCGATGTCGCCATCATCGGTTCAGGACCTGCAGGGCAAAAGGCTGCAATTCAATGCGCAAAGCTAGATAAACGTGTCGTCGTTATCGAAAAATTTGTCGAGCCAGGCGGTAACTGTCTCTACAACGGTACCATTCCCTCTAAAAGCTTAAGAGAAGCAATCATCGACCTCACACGTTTTCATGAACGCAGCTTCTATGGTCCTGATACGCTAATTGAAAATATCACCATCAATGACCTTAACAATCGTCTCCACAAGGTTATTACAGACGAGCGTAACATCATTGCCCGGCAATTTACTAAAAATGGCATTAGACTTCTGCAGGGCGCAGCCAGATTTGAAAATGCCTTTACACTCATTGTTGTAGATGATGATTATCGCATGCGCTATCAAGTCAGAGCGAAACAGTTCATTATCGCAACCGGATCAAAGCCTCGCAATCCAATCAATGTTCCCTTTGATAACGAGGTGATCTTCGATTCTACACGCCTTTTAGGAATCAACCGCGTCCCCAAAACAATGCTTGTCATGGGCGGAGGAATCATCGGCTCCGAATACGCCAGCTTCTTCGCCGCTCTAGGAACCGAGGTGACAATCGTCGACAAAGGCGCTCACATTCTCCCTCTTTTAGACAACGAAATTGGTATTCACCTTCAAACAGCTTTGACAGACTTAGGCTTGCGATTTTTAGGAAGAAAAGAGCCTGTAGAAATCAAACGCGTCGAAGATCATGCCTTCGTCAGATTCAAAGACAACTCCTCCTTAGAAGCTGAAGTGCTTCTCTATGCTTTAGGGAGAACAGCCAATGTCGATCGCTTGCGAGTGGAAAACACGGGTGTCACAATGGATCAGCGCGGCTATGTGATCGTCAACTCCCTCTTCCAAACTGCTGTCCCACATATTTATGCTGTAGGCGATGTCATCGGAGGGCCCTGCTTGGCCTCCACTAGCATGGAACAGGGACGTCTAGCTGCAAGGCATCTCTGCGGTGTCGATACCCACCAGTTTCCAAAATTTTATCCCATCGGCATCTATACAATTCCCGAAATTTCCTCATGTGGGTATACTGAAGATCAATTAGAAGAGATGGGTTTCAATTACGAAGTCGGTCGCGCCTACTATTACGAGATTGCTCGCAGCCATATTGCTGGCGGCAACCATGGATTGTTTAAAATTCTTTTCCACGCGGAAACTCTCGAAATCTTAGGTGTCCATGTCATCGGACGTAGTGCGACCGAAGTGATCCATATCGGGCAAGTAGCGATTAATTTCCGTGCAAAGATAGACTTTTTCATCGATCAAGTCTTCAACTATCCCACCTATGCCGAAGGCTATCGTATTGCTGCCCTCAATGGAATTAACAAAATCAAACGTTTGCGTTAAACAATTATGAGCGGCTACCACTCCTCACAAGACCCCAACTGGGATAAGACCCATGACCAAGCCAAAGAGACAAAACGGCCTGAATTTGTCATTTTAGAAGACGATCGCCAAGAAGAGGAGACTCTAAGAGAAGGGGAGAGTTATTATCAGACACTATTGAAGTTGAAACTCATCCATTTTGGAATCGGCTCAAGGATCTTTGCAGCCTTTATCTTTCTTGTGTTGATCCTCGTCACACTTATTTTTTCGATCTCTTTTATCTTTGCTGGGCTAGCCTATATTGTCACGCTAGGCAAGGTAGACACAATTGAACAGACCTGGGAGTCGGCCTGGAAGCTGTTTCGACGCCTATTAACCTACATAGTAAGCGCTTTTGTCGGAATCTTCAGCCCCTCTCTTGGAATTGGTATTGTCTTTCTCTACCATATCTTGCAGAATGAGCGTCTCAACAAAACCGTTTTCTCTCGTTTTATCAATCGTAAGAACTCTTTTTATAATTGAAATATGTAGCGTAGGCTTTAGAGGTAATTGCAAAATTCAAGTTACACGGAGGAAATTT